>JAJZLZ010000009.1:0-2595 GCA_021850375.1 Microcaldota archaeon | reverse complement strand
TGGGGATCTGCAAGCGCAAGTTTTGATGCGCTGCGCAGATTGTCTATCCTGCCAATCACCGGGCCTGAGATTTTTGCCTTGCGGTATAGATCATTGTCTATGTCGACATTTAAAACCAGTATGCGCTCCGCCATCAATATCACTATAATAAGGGAATGAAAGGGATAAAAACATATCATTTCTATTTGTTTTTGGCGATTTATTTGCAGTTCGCGCCAAAACCAGAATATTTGGCAAGTATTTAATATTTCAAAAGCGCCATTATTGTTAGATCAATCCAAGCTGCAACTGCGCTGGCAGGTGGCATGAATTGGAATGTTAATTAATTGCGGGATTTTATTTAAAAAATGGTTTTTTATAATGATAAAAATGTGCGCCAAATGCGGCATAGAACTACGGCCAAAAGAGGACAAAGAAAAGGTTTTTGTCGAGTGCAGCATCTGCGGATATAGAGAGGAAGTATTGGAATGGATTGAGGCAGAATGCCCTTCGTGCGAGTATAACAAGGCGCTGGTGTTGCTGCACGAGATGGTTAGGGGCGACGAGGGCACGACAACGATGTATAAATGCCTAAGATGCAACGCTGTTTGGAAAGACGGATACAGGGGCTTTTGAGATATTATTATTTAAATGCGTCTATTTCTATATATTCATGAAATCCCAGAGCGCAATGGAATATCTAATGACATACGGCTGGGCGGTGCTGATTGTAGGCATCGTACTCGTTGTACTATTTGATTTAGGCGCCTTTAGCGCGCCCGCATTTACTTCGACATGCATTGCGCAAAGCGGATTTTTGTGCACAAATCCAATAATAACAAATACCGGAGCGGTATATGTACAGTTCGCGCAGAATATTGGATCACCAATAAATATAACAGGATTTGGCTGCTCCAACAGCTCCATTGCACCGACCTATTTTAACGCAACATATATTGTTTTGCAACCTGGAGAGCAGATTGATGCAATGTTCCCATGTACATTTTCGTCAAGCAGTGCAGGGTCGCATTTTAGCGGAACGCTATGGTTAGAGTATAGCGTACCATCCGCTTCGCACGGGCTTGAAGAGCAAATTGGAACTATATACGGAGATGTGGCTGCAGGGCAAATATTTTATTTTATCACATATAACAATTATATCTACGCCGTATCTACCCTGACAAATAAAATATCAGCTGTTGCGCAGATGCCAAATTCGTATACCGCACTTGGAGTTTTGGCTTCAAACAACGGCTATGCGTACGTTGAGTGGGAAGATGGAAGCACATATGGAGTGGATGTTATAAGCCCGTCAGGAACAATAGCAGCAAATGTTGTTATTCCAGGAGCAATTAGCGACTTTGCCGTCTCACAGGCGGGGAACGCGTATGTTGGATGGAATATAGGGCAAGTTTTTGGAAGCGGAACTACATACGGAGTTGATATAATAAATCCAAGCGGCGAAATAGTCGCTAACACAATTACACCAGGATTGGTTTATGACATAGCCCCATCAACAAACGGACATGCATATTTAACTTATGAAATCGGCACAAACATGTACGGAATAGATATTTTAAGTTCATCAGGTGGAATTGTAGCAAACGTGCCATTGACAGGTTTTTTTGGAGATACTAATATAGCACCTAATGGTGATGCATTAGTTGGTATAAGATTGACCGGAGGAGAGTATGAGGACGCGATGATAAACAGCGCCGGTAGCATAGTCGCAAATACGCCACAAAATTCATATCCTATCGAGGTATCCATGGCACCAGATGGAACTTCATATTTCTTATGGGGTTCAGGAAGTTTTGGCGGAATTTATATTATGAGCCCGTCAGGCGCAGTAATTGCAAACGTACTATTTACAGGACAAGGTGTACCATTTTCTGCGCTGCCGTCTACGAATGGCAACGCTTATGTAATTATAGGTATTTCAGGTGAAGATTTCGTTGATGTTTTAAACCAATCTGGCTCGATTGTAGCAAATACGCTATTTGATGGCAATATTGGCACCGCAATAGCAGCGCCAAACGGAGACGCATACATATTTTACGACGCAACAAATGAATTTTATATAATCAATCAACATGCCCAAATTGTTAGTAGCAGTCCAATAGTTACCGGCTTTCCATCAAGTACAGCAATTACGCCAAATAGCGAGCTTTATGTAGGCACATACCAACCTGGCATACAATATGGAATTGATGCAATAAACCCGCAAGGCACCCTAATTCAAATAACTGGCAGCCTTAGCGGCTCACCCCCGCAGATAATCCCAGTGCCGCTTCAATGAGGCTTTTGCTTTTTGCTCACTTAATTCTATGCTCGATTGAATTATATCTTAATATGTCCTTTTTTACCTGCTTATAAACTAAAAGAGGGCTGCACTTCACCCTTGCGAGATTTGATATATTTGCCGCCTTAACAACGGCCGCAGCTACAGACGGCGCGAGATTCTCAAGCGCACGTTTTTGTATGGGGCTTGGTATTATGTGCTCCAAATCAATATGCTTTTGAAAATCCTCTATTGCCATGGCGGCCGCATCTAGCATCGCATAGTTTAGCTCTTTTGGCCTACATTCCAATAGGCCGCGAATTATTCCAGGAAAT
>JAJZLZ010000015.1 GCA_021850375.1 Microcaldota archaeon | reverse complement strand
TTTATCTATCTTCTCCTTTGCACGCTCTTTTCTCTGCGCATGCTTGTGCAAAAAGGCGTTTATCGTATCTGCAAGATGCGCCTTGTGCTCGCCGGCTAGTAGCGTTCCTGAACGCTCTGCGGCAAATATCTCCTCCAGCTTCTTGTCATTAGGCTCGAATATATACTTGTAGTACTGGCATACTACGCATTTAGTCGGATCTCCTCCATGTTTTCGCTGAAGCTCCGCGGTTGCTTGCTGGCCAGTGAATGCTTTGCCAATTTTCTTTTTGACCTGCTCCTCATTATCTCCAAGGTATATCGAAGTGACCTCTTCGCTAGAGGACATCTTGGATTCACCTCCAAGCCCCGGCAGGAACTTGCACTCGATTAGCGATGGCTTGTAGTAGCCGAGCTTTGGCAGAACATCCCGTGCTATGCGCAAATGCACATCCTGGTCTATTGCAAGAGGAACAAGGCAAGGAACATTTTTATTCTCCTCTGCGGACTTTAGCATCGCAGGCACAGACTGCATACTGGTGTAGAATATCTTGCCGATATTTGAATCCATTCCAAATCCAAAGGCGTCTTTTATCGTGGAGAATGTTATGTGTTTTGCAATCTTGACCGCATTTTTATACATCACTGACGCGTATTCTGTGTCAAGAAAGATTTTGGTTAAATTTGGCTTGAAGCCCAGCGCTATTATGTCTAAAATGTTGTCCATCATTATTCCATGCAATTTGTCTATGTCATAGCCATCCTTTGCAAGGAACTTCTCTTCGTCTGGGATCTGTATATACACTTCGCAGTGGAACCTCTCCTGCATCCATTTTGCAATTTCAAATGGCAAAAGATGCCCAACACTCATCGGACCTGTTGGCGCCCTGCCGGTGTAGATATAGAATTTCTCTCCCTTCTCGTATTTGTCTAGCAGCCATGTCATGTCCCTTTGGGCATAGAATATGTCGCGCCTAATCATCGGATGCAATTCGCCGGCGTATTTCTCCAGTCTCTTTTTGAGGTCATCATCAATTATCTTAAGGCCCGCATTCTGCGCAAACTTATCATAGTCGACTACGCCCTCTACCTTATAAGGGTTGACCTTAAAATCCTCTGAGCCATTAACCATATAATCATATGGTATTGCTAGACAAGATTTTTATAGCCACCCATTGCAACATGCCCCTGTGCGCAGAGAGATAGGCGCTATTTCCTTAAAAGATCGCTGTATGCTAGTTTAGAATCAAATAGCCCCTCTGGATCTAGCAGCATTTCGTTCAGATTAACATTAGGTGCGCGTATTGTAGGTTCATTGCCCTTGTCTAGATATATAACCGCATTTTTCAGCAATAAGAATTTCTGGCTTATCTCTAAAGATGAAGGGTCTTTGAATATTTCATCTGCCATATTTGACTCCACAAATGCTCCAAGAGCGCCGCTATTTGAGATAAAGCGTACAAAGAGCTTTGAACCCAATCTAAACGACTTGGCATCATCTCCAAGCACAAATGCATCAGATATCCTATTGATGGTGGGCGTTTGGTTATCATGTTTAAAAACAAAAGAGCCGCAAAGGAATTTAGCAGGCATATTCTTATTCATATTATCACTGCAATGATTATTTTATGGCTAAATTAGGCTGATAACTATAGTCTTAGAGCCTATGCCCGCTTGTTTTTTGCCAAATTAAATCCATAATCAATGCATTAATATATTACGTGCAAGCCCTATTAACCTTTTTGATCTAAAAATTTTATAAATTCTTATTATATATTAGCGTTCACAGATAAGGCATATGGTATTTATTGGTTTGCAGATAAACCATAGTGTTTGGTGATTATACGGACTCAGAAGACAATAAGATAAGCTCGATTAACGAAGTTGAGCGTGCGGAAGCGCATGCAAAGCAGGAAATTGACAAGGAACTTTCGCGCTTCAAAAAACAAATAGAAGATGCAAAGGCAGTGGGCATTGTAACATTAGAGAAGCAAATAGAGGATGCAAAGAAAAAAGCTGCAATTCAAATAGAAAAGGCAAAAAAGGAAGCGAACCATATTAGTGAAAAAACGGAATCTGAAGCAAAAAAACGCGCAGATATTATGAGAAATACTCGCCTTAGCAGAAATGCGGAAGAAGAGATTATTAGATCATTTGTCGAACGGATTGTAAAATAGTACTGTGAATTTAATGTTTTATAGCGAAAAGATGAGGAAAGTACGCATAATAGCGCTTTTGGAAAATAGGTATAACGTAGTGAGCGCTCTGCATAAGATGGGCGCATTGGAGGTACGAAAAAGCGACATATCAGCGCTGCGAGATGATAGCGTATCTAAAGATTTTGCGAATATATCCGATGAGCTTGTAAGGTTTGAAGGAGCTATATTAATAATGTCAAAATACGCCGCCAATATCAAAGATGAACATACACAGGGATTTAGGCATCTAACGCTTGATTTGCTTTTAAAAAAGTGTGCGCAGGCAGATTATATTAATGAGGTATTTGAGATATCAGAAGATAGGCGCAGGCAGAGCGAGCGAGTTATTGAAATGGAGAGCGCCCTTGAGCAAATAGGCATATTTAACAAATTCAACATCGACTTTGCGGCGCTAAAAAACACAAAGGCACTATCATATAAAATAATTAGATTTAGCCCAAAGCTAAAGGGCGAAGTAAAGAATGCGCTACATGGCCATAAAGTTGAGATATTTGAAGTGCCATTAAAGGGAGTCGTTAATATTATACTAGTCTACGGATCTAAAGAAGAAAAGGAGATTGAGGATAAAATTAGCAAAATAAAGCACGAGGAACTGGACCTACATTCGTATTTAAATTCCACTCCAAAAGATTCAGCATCCAAAATATCTCTTGAGATTAAAGATGCAAGAGCGCAGATCGAGAAGGATGACAATAAGCTATCTGAGATATCAAAAAGGTACTATCAAGAGACCGTAAATTTAAAGAACATGCTCGAGATAGAATACGACCGATCAAACATAACAGGCAGTTTCAAGAGAACCGAGAAGAGCTTTGTTGTAGAGGGTTGGATAGAGGCAGAGAGGCTAAAAGAGCTTGAAGAAAAAGTATCCAAGGTCACGTCAGGAGCATATGAGATAGAGGTAATAAAAAGCAAAGAACTCGCCCCGACATTGATAAAGCACAATAGCTTCTTTAAGCCATTTGACTATCTTGTGAAATTCTTCTCTATGCCGCGCAGCGATGAAATAGACCCAACATACATATTCTTCATATCGCTTGCTATATTCTACGGGCTGATGGTCAGCGATTTCGGCTATGGCATCGTCTCGTTTGTGCTTGCTACAGTTATTGCGATGAAGACCAAGGAGGAGGATCTTTTGCACAATGTGGCAAAGGTATGGCAGATATTTGCGGTGCCGATAATATTCTTCGGAATAATATCAAACCAGTTCTTTGGCATCTCATTTAGCCAATTGGACCCTATACAGCTTTTGAACTGGAGCATGGGCATCCAGAACATAATAATAATAGCTATACTGCTTGGCCTATTCCAGGTGATTTTAGGCGAGGCATTTGGCTTTGTAAACCGCATTAGGCACGGGCATATTAGGCATGCATTAAGCAAGCTCTTTTCGATTTCTGCGCTCATATTAGGAACCATTGCAATATCTGGGTTCTTCTTTAATCTTTTTAACTCTGCAATATCAACGTATTCTGCAATAGGTGCTATAGCCTCTATAGTTCTAATCATCATATCGGATAGTTCTGAGGCTGTGGAGGTTACAAGCCTGATTTCGCATCCTTTAAGCTATGTCAGAATACTTGGCTTTGGGCTATCAAGCATTGTTTTGGCCGCGCTGATAGACAAGCTGTTTCTGCCAACTCCATCAGATGGAGCGTTGCTTTTTATAGTTTATGCGATAATATTTATCGTTTTGCACATGCTCAACATGGTACTTGGCATATTTGAGGGGATTGTCCAGGGCGCAAGGCTCAACTTCGTTGAATTCTTCTCGAAGTTTTATAAGGGTGGAGGGCAGGAGTTTAAGCCTTTTTCAGAAAAGAGAGATTATGTTAATAAATAGGTGACCAAATTGTCAATAGATATAAATACCGCAGTTGCGCTCATAGGAGCGGGAATAGCAATAGCAGGAGGAGGAATAGGTACGGGTCTTGCCCAAGGGGGAATAGGAAGCGCAGGAATAGGCTTAATTGCAGAAAAGCCAGACCAATTGGGTCTTGCGCTGTTATTTCTGGTGATACCAGAGACCATACTAATATTCGGATTCGTGATCGCTATACTCATACTTCTGGCTACTGGAATAATATGATTGCATGGCCGTTGAAAAACTAAAGATTGAGATAGAGCATAAAGCAAAGGAGGAACTAGCCATCATAAAAAAGGATCATGAAGCTCAATACTTTGCAATTAAAGAGGAGATTGCGCAAAAGAGCCTGCAGGCAATAAGCCAAATAACTGCAAATGCAACGCGTGAATGCGAAGAGATTGCATTCATGGCAAAAGAGTCTTCGGACTTAAATGCAAAGCAGCTATTATTGCTTGCAAGGGAGGAGGCGGTAGATAGCCTGATTGATGAGATAAAGCAGCGCATACAAAAAGAGCTGCTCGAACCAAAGGCGCTCTCAAAACTGTTTTTAAAGGCAAAGGCCATAGCGCAGGAGAATTTTGGCGAGGGCTATTTTGTAATCGTAAATAAGAGAGACATAGAGCTTGCGAGAAAGATATTCGGGAGAGGAGTAGAGATTGGCGAGGGGGCAAATAGCGGAGTCATAGTGCGATCTTTGGATAGCAGCATAAATATCGACATGCAGATAGACACGCTAATCAACTCCAATATAGCTGAATTAAAAAGCGACATTGCATTTGCAATATCTGCTTCCAAAAAGACCCAAGCAAACGCGCTAGGCCGTGCTGCAGGCTCCAAAACAAATAAGAGCACATCAAAACGCAGTTTAAAGAAAATTGCAAATAAAAAGAAGAGGATAAAGACAGGCAGGGTGCGCTGATGTCCCAATATAAAAGCGCACTCGAGTTCGGCTATGCCAATGCCCGAGTGCGCGCCATGCGTTCGCGCCTTCTCAAAGAAGAGATGGTAAAGGAGATATTGGGCGCCGAGAGTACGTCTGGAATAATAGGGGAGCTTTTGCAGACCAGCTACCGAAAGGAACTTGACGAATTTGCTGGAGAGAGCATAAAGGAGAACATGGTAGACTTTGCACTCAAGCGAAATTTAGAGCGCAGCGTCGAGGAAGTCATACGCATAACCCCAAGGCATTATAAGAAGACGATGTTGACGCTGCTCTCTAAAAATGACTACCAGACAATCAAAATTGTAATTAATGCAAAGCAGAATGGATATAGCTTTGAGAGAATCTCCCGTCTGCTAATACCGTCGAGCGTTATTGGCGAGAAGAGGATAAAAGCCGCTTTCGAGTGTGCGACGATAGAGGAATCTGCTCATGCGCTTGCAGACGGCACGATATACTCCGAAATCGTCGAGGGAGCTATGGCTGCGTACCGAAAGAGCACAAACATAATAGACTTTGAATTAGCGATAGACAAGGGCAGCTATGCAAGCATACACTCTCAGGCTTCAAAACTAAGGTCCAATGACATTAACATGGCAAGAATCATATCTCTTGACATTGAGATGCGCAACGTGATGACTGCCCTTAGGGCAAAGCACGCAAACATACCAGAAGAGCAGCTGCAGAGCCTTCTGATCCTTGGAGGAATTACCCAAATTAGCGCTATTTTAGATGCATACCGTTCTGCAAAGGACACATTAGAATTGGCAGCAGGCATAAAGTCGTTTGATCTATCCAAGGCAAATGAAGTAGGCGAATCTGCAAGGCAGAGGATGCTTGGCTTTGAAACATCAATGCGCAAACAGTTTTTGAAGAGGTGCATGATGCTGCTTGGCTCATCGATGCTTTCATTAGGCTCATTGATGGTATATTTTTATATGAAAAGCGCGGAGGTATCCTCGCTTAGAAATATAGCAAACGGAAAATCTTATGGCATCGACTCTGAGAAGCTAAAGGGTATGGTAATATGGAACGAGTAGACCCAAAGCATTCCAAAATAGCAGTCATTGGAGACTCACTTTTAGTTTCGGGCATGTCGAGCGCCGGAATCAAGGTGCTATATAACCCATCAAATACACAGGAGATTGAAAGGGCAATAAGTGAAGTTTTAAGCAATGATAACATAGGAATAGTAATAATAAGTGAGGAATTGGCATCAAAGATTACGGATCGAAAGATTCTGCGCGCAATGGATGGAGGGCTTTTGCCTCTATTTGTCAGAATAGAGGGCAGAGGAGCGAAAGCAGGAGAGGATATGTTAAGAAAGTTGATACTAAGGGCGATAGGTATAGATATTGGTTTGTCAAAGTGATTTTATGGGTAAAATAATAAAGATTGCAGGACCTCTTGTCATTGCCGACGAGATGGAAGGCAGCAAGATGTACGACGTGGTAAGGGTAGGTGATGAGAAGCTGATAGGAGAGGTTATACAATTAAACAAAGATCAGGCAGTAATACAGGTATATGAAGATACAAGCGGAATAAAGCCTGGAGCACCGGTTATAAGCGAAGGCGAACCATTGTCCGTCGAATTGGGGCCTGGGATAATATCAAAGATATTTGATGGCGTGCAGCGGCCCCTTGATGTAATAATGGCTAAGAGCGGATCTTTTATAGGAAGAGGAGTTATGGTAGCGCCAATTGACAAGAATAAGAAATGGAAGTTTAAAGTGCAAAATGGCATAGAGGCAGGAAAGCGAGTTACAGAAGGGAGCATAATCGGATATGTGCAGGAGACGGAACTTGTAAAGCACTATATTATGGTGCCAAAGGGAATCTCAGGAAAGATAAAATCAATAAAGGAGGGTACATTCACAGTAGAGCAGCAGATAGCCATAATATCAACTGCCAATGGAGATAAGCCAATCTCCATGCTTCAGCGCAGGGCTGTTAGAATGCCTGCGCCATATGCTTTTAAAATTGCAGCAGATGTTCCTCTAATAACAGGGCAGAGAGTAATAGACTTCTTCTTCCCACTGGCAAAGGGAGGAACGGCTGGTATACCCGGCCCGTTTGGCAGCGGAAAGACTGTAGTCTCCCACCAGCTCTCAAAGCACGCAGATACTGACATTGTCGTATACGTCGGATGCGGAGAGAGGGGAAATGAAATGACTGAAGTATTGACGGAATTTCCGGAATTAAAAGATCCTAAAAGCGGCCTGCCCCTCATGGATAGGACAGTTTTAATAGCAAATACAAGCAACATGCCCGTAGCTGCAAGAGAGGCAAGCATATACACAGGAATTGCGATATCAGAGTATTTCAGGGATATGGGCTATGACGTTGCCTTAATGGCGGATTCGACTTCCAGATGGGCGGAGGCGATGAGGGAGATATCGGCAAGGCTTGAGGAGATGCCAGGAGAAGAAGGATATCCCGCATATCTGCCAAAGCGCCTTGCGGAGTTCTACGAGCGCGCGGGCAGAGTAAAGGCTCTTGGAGGAAATATGGGCTCGATAACAGTTGTTGGCGCGGTATCTCCTCCAGGTGGAGACATATCTGAGCCTGTCTCGCAGGGAACGCTGCGCGTTGTTAAGACATACTGGGCGCTTGATGCCAGCCTTGCAAACTCGAGGCATTTCCCATCGATTAATTGGCTGCAGAGCTATTCTCTATACAAAACACAATTGTCCAAATGGTATAAGGACAACCTTGGAGTACAATTTGAGCAGATGCGCGAGGAAGCGATGCAAATACTTCAAAGAGAGTCTGAATTAAAAGACATCGTGCAGCTTGTTGGCGAAGATGCGCTGCCTGACAGCGAAAAGGTAACCCTTGAGGTCGGCAGGATGATACGTGAAGACTTTTTGAGACAGAGCGCGTTTGACGAAGTCGATACATTCACGAGTCTTAATAAGCAAATTCTAATGATGGGAGAGATAATGCATTTTAAGAACAGGGCGCATGATGCGATTGGCGCTGGCGTGCAGGCAGATAGGATAATTGGCAGCAAGGCAAATGCTGAGATATCCAGGATGCGCGAGATAAAGGAGAAGGACATTGTTGAAGCGTCTAAGCGCATAAGCAAGAGGATCGATGAGATCTTTGACGCAATCTTGAAGGGATGATATCATGGAAACAGGAATAGAATACAAAACAATAAGGCGCGTGGCAGGGCCTTTAATAGTGGTCGAAAAGATAGCGCATGCCGCATACAACGAGGTGGTGAGGATAAGGCTGCCTAACGGTGAAACAAAGCTCGGGCAGGTGCTTGAGAGCACAAATAGCTACGCGGTTGTGCAGATATTCGGCCAGACCAGCGGCATTAATGTGAATGAGACCTCTGTAAGCTTTTTAGGTGACACGTTCAGGCTGAAT
>JAJZLZ010000071.1:1003-8477 GCA_021850375.1 Microcaldota archaeon | reverse complement strand
AACCACATCGCCCAAATCGCTTACCATCATCCTGTCCATGCCCTTTGGGCCAAGAGTGGTTTTTACTGCGCCGGATACCGCCACAGCCACTGCGATGTTTGTTCTTTGTGCATCCCTGCCCAAAACTCGCGATGAGCCCTCAGGAAGAAGATATACCTGTTGTCCATTTAGATTGTTTTCTGCCATAATAACACCTTTAGGTTAATATAATAAGGAGCGTAGATTGTCTAACACTCAACACTTATTTGTATAATAATTAGTTAAAATATATAAATCTTACTATTTTTACCTCGGCATTGCCCGGCCGGTGAAGTTTCTATAAAGCCATTTTGCGATCAGATAGTATTATATCTAGCCATCAATTTTTATGGTTTCATCGAGTGCCGGAGCGTAGGCTTCGTATCCTTCCATCTTTAAACTCTCCGCCATTGCTGTTGAAGAGTCCTGATCCCCGTGCACGCACATAACTACTGACGGGGATACTCTTTTTACATACTCATACAATTCGGATTTTCCGGCGTGTGCGGAGAAGTCAAAATATGTCGCTTTGGATTTTATTTTAACTTCATGCCCATCCATATTTATCCTGCCGGTCTCCAAAAGCCTATGGCCGTTGCTTCCCCTGACCTGATATCCTGTAAGAAGTATTTCAGAATTTGGGCCCAGCTTTGTTATGTAGTTCATAACAGGTCCTCCATTTAGCATTCCGGCAGTCGTTACTATTATGGACGGCCCTTTTAAAGCATCGCGCCTATCTTCAAGATCCTCTATAAATGTTGATTTCTCGACTGCGGCCCTAAGCGTTTCGTAATTTGATATATACTCTTTGTTATGCAGCGTTACCTCTGTTACCTTTCTGGACATGCCATCCAAATACGTATTTTCTATCAGCCCGTTTTGATACAATATTGCTAAAAGCTCCTGGCTCCTGCCAAGAGCAAATGCTGGAAGAAGCGCTGTGCCTTTGTTGTCTATTATCTCTCTTATCTTACCGACAAATTTTTTTATCAGTTCCTCTCTATTGGGATGTTCGCGCAGAGCGTATGTAGATTCCGTTATGAGCACGTCTCCCTGCGGCACCTCTGCCCCGTTGTGCAGCGCCATGGGATCTAATTTATAGTCTCCTGTATATATGACTCGCTTGTTGGTTTTAGCCCCATTTCGTTCCATTACAAAAGTTGCCGAGCCGCAGATGTGCGCCGCATTAAGCAGGGTCACATCAAAATTTTTAAACCTAAATGGCTTGTGATATTCAACGCCCACATATCTATTCAAAAAGCTCGTTACCTGCCTTCTATGAAAATGAGGCTGAAGGTGCTCCTTCTTTGCTATCTTTATTGAGTCTTCGAGCAGTATCTCAGAGAGTTCCGAGGTCGGCTTTGTGCCAAATGTAGGTATGAAGTCATTATTGTACAAAACCGGCACCGCGCCGCTGTGGTCCAAGTGGGCATGGCTCAAAAACAGCGCATCCACTCTTGGCACCTCTACGGGGTACTCGGGCTTTTCCATCAGCTTTACTCCATAATCAAACAGTATTGTAGACTCGTCTTTCATTAATATTGATGATCTTCCGACTTCCTGCGCAGCACCGAAAAATTTAAACAGCATTAAATAACCACTAAGAAATTAAAACACTATATATTTATACAACTAATTTATAATAATGAGGTGCTCAGATGAATATAAATTGCTCATGCCTATTATTTTAGCCGCAGTACATATAAGCGATGTTTAATTCATTGCTAATTTTGAATCCTTTTGGGCGCGTGCTTTGTTTAGATGGTGCCTGCTCTTATACTCTTTGAACATTAAAAATGCCGCGTTCGCTGCAAGAAGCGCAACAATGTCAGGATAAGGCGCGCCATATAATGATATTCCAAAACCAAGCAAAGCAAGCCCAATTCCGTATGCCAACTGCTCCTCTTTTATGTGTGGCGATGTCTTTGGGTCTGTTGCCATCAAAGAACCGAAGAAAAAGGGCTGCGCGCCTATGAAAAATATTGGAATATTGGATAAAACGTAAGTATTCGGGCTTGTTAGAAAAATGAGCACCCCAGTTACAACTATAAAAGACGCCGCGGTTGTAAAACGTTTTGCCTTGTATGCTACAATTAGAAGCAATGGGGTTAGTATGAAGGTTATGTTTGATATGGTAAAGTATGATGCCACCCACCACTGGTCAGAAGAGTTGAATAAAAAAAGCGCAACCAAAAGCCCAAGTGCCGCGGGGTTGAAGATGTTGGAGCTTTTGTAGCGCAGAGCGTACTTTGATGATATTGCTACAATGCAGGCTACTGCGACAATGTATATTTGCGCGTTAAATGGCGCAACTGCTCCTATAATTATTCCTGTTATGACTGCCGATTTTATGTTCGGATTAGAATTCATCAGCGTTTTTGCTATTATATACTCAAGAAAAACCGCAAAAACCCCGGCCATGACCAGGGCCAACGGGAACTTGTGCACATATATGCTGGCCAACGCCACAAGCACCAAAACAATGGCAAGGCCTATCCCATACATTGACTTCAAATAATGCGACGCCTTCATACCCTAACACATCAAAAATCATACGACATATCCTGTGCTGTTAACAACAACAAATCCATCGTCCGCAAGCGAGGTGTCTGATGAGCCAAAATCCTCTCCAAGCGAGGTGTCAATGATATACAGGCTGTCTGTTCTGCTGAGATTTATTTGCTTTGATACCCCATAATTCTTTGCGGATAAAGTCAATTCAACACTTCCATTTTTTAATGTTTTATTATATAACAAAAAGCCAGCCATAGCAACGCTGCTCTCTGGCGTGTTATTGGTCCATACAAGATACGAATAGTAAAAGTAAGGGCTGTTTTTAAATAGCTCCAATGCGCCTGCTTTGGCAGTGCTGCCACTAGAATTCCCGCTATTTGATGGCAAATTTGCTGATGATGCTTGTGTAATAGTTGTTGTAGGAGTGAGACGGGTTGTAGCGGCGCTTTGGCCCAAAATTCTCATCGCGCCAAAGAGTATTAGCACAAAGGCAAGAAATGCAAAAGCATATAAGATATTTTTATTCATACAATCGCTAATATTCTATTCAAACCGTATAAAAATATTTGTATAAGCTACGGCTTTTGGAGAGGTCGCGAACATATTTCCATCTATATATTTTATATATTTAAGCACAGTAGATAAAATAGTCAACATACAAGGCGTAAAAATGCAAACAACAGCTTTAAAATCCCAATCCGCAATGGAATACCTAATGACATACGGATGGGCAATTCTGATAGTTGCCGTTGTTTTGGCAGCGCTATTTGATTTAGGTGTATTTACTAATCTTTCATTCGGAAACAGTTGCATTGCGCAAAACGGCTTTTATTGCAATGACCCTATCTTGTCTTCATCTGGCGCGCTGTATGTTCAAATTCAGCAATTCTCGCAAGGGCAACTAGATATAGTGGGATTTGGATGCTCAAACTCTACCGCTGCGCCGAGCTACTATAATCAATCATACATAAATCTGCAGCCAAACGAGCAGTCTACAGTAATGTTTCCCTGTCCGACGACATCCAGCGCGCTAGGTACAAAATTTACAGGAACGCTATGGATAAAATATAATCAGGGAACAAATTTGGGGCTTGTAGAGGAGTTTGCCACAATAAAGGCGCACGTATCAGCCGCGCAGAAATATTATACGGTAGTTTATAATTATGGCAATCTACCTGCCATTTCCATATCACAACTAACCGGCACGGCTTCAAATTCTTTTAACCTTAGGAGCAATTGCGTTGGGATTATTTTTTCTCCAGACGGCTCTAAAATTTATGTAAATTGCAACGGGCCACCCGAAGTTTTCAGTGGAAGCGGATCCTATGTAGGCTCACTTGAATCGTCACAATACGGACAAGGCAGATCGGGGTTTGACGGTTTTTCTAATAGTGGGGATTATATCTATGCTAATGCGTGGGATATAAACAACTATATCATAAGCAAGGTTGATACCTCAACGCTACAAACCGTTTCTAATGTGGTGGTTAGTTCATTTCCATATGTGACTTCTGATGCAGAAAATATATACGAAGGGCAATACAACGGAAATATGTATGCTATAAACAAAGCATCATTATCTATTGAGGCAAACGTGCCAAATTGCTTTGCGTTGTGGGGTATAGTAATAAATCCAACAGATTCAAATGTATATTTTTCCTGCATTAACTCTGGGGGCGTGTTTGTAATGAACACCCAGACATATAATACTATTTATATACCAAGTACAAACTCTGGAGACAATGCATTTTATAATCCTGTTTTTGGACAGAACGGTTACGCTTATGCATTTCCATATGAAGGACCAAACCATATTGTTGTTATAAACACAAGCACGGATAATGTTGTAAGCACTATACCATTATATGGAAATCCTGGAATTGATGCATTAATATTATCACCAACTAGCAAGGTCCTCTACGTACTTGGGGGGTATAATGGAATGCTTGGAATCTACTCAATAAATACGAATACAAACACTGCAAGTAATTCAATAATACCAATATCGTGCTCTGATTGCAGCTACTATGGTGGCATTGCAATAACCCCAAACGGACGCAATCTGTTGGTCTTAATAGGCAGTACAAGCCCGAATATATATGTGGTAGATTTGGCATCTGGCAGCGTCAAGTATACGGTGCCCGTTCCGCCGACATCTTCTTCTCCTGTAGCGCAACCTATGCCATAGCTAATTATGTGGCGTGACACATAAAATCCCACACATTATTAAATAGATTTGCTGTTTTATATTGGTGCTGGTACAATGGCTGATAACACTATAAACTTCATAGAACTTGTCGCTCTTAGCAGGATAGGACCGGATTCTAGCGTTGAGAAATTTGGCAGCGTGATAAATTCATCGTTTGTCGATGCCGCAAATGTTCTTGCTACAATGAAGCAGAAGGGGCTGATAGATTTTGTGACCTCCTTCCCAAGCCAGAGTATGCTTAAGATAACAGAGCAGGGCATGCAGATAATATCAGAAGCTAACCAGAAGGCTACAGAGCAGCCAGATGCTCTAGACAATGCGATACTAACCCAGCTCCTAAAGGGCAAGAGGGGGCTTGCGGATTTAAACAGCAGCGTCAATGTGACGCAAAAAGACCTTGCGATGCATTTGTATAAGCTTAGCAGCCAGCAGTATATGTCCTATGAGCTGGCAAACGGGGCAATGAGCATATATCTAACCGAAAAGGGATTCATGCTCGCAAATGCGCAGCCGCAGCAACCAGCAGCTACGCAGCCACCGCTTCAGGCGCAGGGTCAAACTGCCCAAATGCCGCAAAAAGACCCAGAGAAGGAGCTAAGAGACATACAGTTAATGGTCGGCAAAAAGAATAAGAGAAAGATGATAATAGTGCTTTTAATCGTGGCATTCATTATTGTTTTATTGGTGCTATTTCTTAAGAAATAGTTGATTTAATGACGCAGCTCGAATATAAAGATGCTGAAGCTCTCGCCAAGAAATACAATATAAAATGCATCGAGAGCGCGTATGTAAAATCTTACGAAGAGGCAATAAAATTCGCAGGCAAAGAGCGCATTGTGATAAAAGCTATACCTCAAAAACCAATCCACAAATCAAAGAGCGGGCTTGTGGCAGTGGGGCTAGACTCAAATAGCATCTTTGCTGCATACAAATCAATAATTGCATCTGCCGAAAAATACAAGCCATATAAGGTATTGGCCCAAAAGATGGTATCTGGCGGCATGGAGATAATAGTGGGCGGAAAGATAGACGAGCAGTTTGGAAGAATGGTTTTAATCGGATTGGGCGGCATATACGTTGAGGCGTTTAAAGACTTCTCTCTTAGGGTGTGTCCAATATCAAAAAAGGACGCGAGAGAGATGGTATTGGAGCTAAAGTCCTCAAGCATAATAGCAAAAGATGATAAGGCGCTGAATTTGGTGTCTGAGATATTGCTCAAAGTGTCAAAAATGTATGTCAAATCGGATCTAAAAGAGCTAGATTTAAACCCTATAATACTGCACGATGGCACATATGATGCGGTGGATCTAAGGATGATAAGATGACAAGAGTTGGAACGCACAATTTGCATAAAATAATATCGCCTAAATCAATAGCCATAATAGGCGCATCGGACAATCCAGATAAGGTTGGCCATGTCATAATAAAAAACAACATCGACTCCGGCTATGGCGGCAAGATATACCCTATAAACATAAACTCTTCAGGTACTATCATGGGTTATAAGTCATATAAGAGCATACTTGAAGTTAAAAAGCAAATTGACCTTGCAGTTATAGCAATACCAGCGGAGTTTGTACCGGACGCGCTTGAGCAGTGCGGCAGGGCTAAAGTGGGGGGCGTAGTAATAATAAGTGGCGGATTTGCCGAGATTGGCAGGATTGATCTGCAAGAAAAAGTCGTTGAGATATCAGAAAAATACAACCTTCCAGTGATCGGTCCGAATTGCCTTGGAGTTACCGATACGAGGTCAAGGGTTGATACTCTTTTCTTGCCGACATTCAAGATAGACCGCCCAAGCATCGGCGGCGTGAGTTTTGCCGCGCAGAGTGGCGCGGTTGGCAGCTCTGTGCTTGATCTAATAGACAGCGAGGGCTTTGGGCTGGCAAGATTTTTCTCTTATGGCAATGCAGCGGTTGTCGATGAAGTAGATATACTTGATTTTCTTGCAAAGGATAAGGAGACAAAGGTGGCCGTCTTTTATATAGAGGGCGTTAAGAGAGGTAGAGAGCTCATAAAAATAGCACGCAGATGCACCAAGAAAAAGCCTATTGTAATAATAAAGGGTGGAATAACCGAGCAGGGATCAAAGGCAGCAAGTTCCCATACCGCATCTCTTGCGGGGAGCAGCGAAGCATACAGAGCAGTGTTTAAGCAGTTCGGCTTCATAGAGGCAAAGGACCTAAAGGATTTGCTTAATTTATCGAAAATATTCACAACCCAGCCTCTGTGCACTGGGAAGAGGGTCGCAATAATAACAAACGGCGGCGGAGCAGGCGTTCTGGTGACGGACGCGATATATAACAATGGATTGGAGCTTGCAGAGCTTACAGAGAGGTCCAATAGCGAATTGAAAAAGGTGATGCCAAAGATAGTGAATGTCAGAATGCCGCTTGACATGGCAGGCGATGCTGATTACAGCAGGTTCAGCAGCGCCCTAGATATTGTATCAAAGGACGAGAACGTCGACGCTATAATAGCAATCGCCCTATTCCAAACACCAGGTGCGGATTCAAAGGTCGCATCAACGCTAATCGACTATGGAACAAAGATAAAAAAGCCGCTAATAGTTCTTAGCATAGGAGGCAGCTACACAAAGGCACATAAATCAATGATAGAAAACGGCGGCGTACCTGTATATGATTCGCCTGCAGACGCCGTCAGTTCGTTAGCGGCGCTGATAAGATATTCGAGGTATGTAAATGAGGAAAACTACTAAATCCGATGCGATAA
>JAJZLZ010000071.1:0-993 GCA_021850375.1 Microcaldota archaeon | reverse complement strand
ATGACATCAACAAGGGAGAGCTACAACTTCGTTGTCGATCGCGGAGAGGGGGAGTTCGTATATGACATAGATGGCAACAAGGCAATAGACTTCTCAAGTTTCATAGGCGTATATGGCCTTGGAGTCAACGCCACGGCGCCGATTAGGAATGCGATAAAAAGCCAGGTTGATAAATTGATGCATGCGGCCTTTTTAGATTACTACTCAGAATTGCCGGTCGAGTTTGCGGAGCTTCTAATAAAGCAGTTTCCAAGCAACTTCGGTAAAATGTTTCTCTCAAATTCGGGCACCGAAGCAAACGAGGACGCGATAAAAATAGCAAGGTATAATACAAAAAAGCATTATCTAATATCATTCTACGGATCATTTCACGGAAGGAGCCTTGGATCGTTGTCGCTCACTGCGTCAAGAACGGTGCAGCGCGCATATCTTGGGCCTTTTTCAGAAGTCATACATGCGCCGTATCCAAATCCATATAGATGCCTGTTTGGACATTATGACGACCCCGAGGAGTGCGGCCGTGCCCACATAGACTACATTAAGGATTATATACTCAAAAGGGAGGCCGCGCCTGGCGAGATAGCCGCAATATTTTTCGAGCCGATCCAGGGCGAGGGTGGTTATATTGTGCCACCAAAAAGCTTTGTGCTTGGCCTTAGAAAGTTAGCAAAAGACAATGGCATAGTTTTAGTGTCTGACGAGGTGCAGGCGGGATATATGCGCACAGGAAAGTTTCTGGCGCTAGACAATTTTGGTGTAAAGGCAGACATATATACTATGGCAAAGGCTCTAGGGGCTGGCCTGCCCATGGCTGCAACTATCGCAAGCAACGAATTAAGTGATATGCCTACAGGAAAGCATGCCGGCACATTTGGCGGAAATCTTGCCGCGGTGGCAGGCGCATTAGAATCGCTCAAGTACGTGACGCGAAACATGCGCAAAATAGAGTCAGAGATAGCGGTTCGCAACAAGATAGCAATGAAGAGGCTAAAT
>JAJZLZ010000038.1 GCA_021850375.1 Microcaldota archaeon | reverse complement strand
TGCGAGGAGGTCTGCCCGCCAAAATGCTTGACGCTTACAAAGGACTATAGTTTTGAAGCCTATGACAGAAGAGAATATATAAAAAGGCCGGAAGAACTTGAATAGTGGTATTGCAAATGAATCTATCAGATATTGTGTTTGCTGCAATCGCAGTAATTGAGCTAATAGCGATTGTTTTGATGTTCAAATCAAAGCACATGCTCCATGCGATGGCCGCATTTGCGATGTTTCTTTTTGGAATAGCTTTTGTTTTGGCGATGCTAGACCTTGCGCTTCTTGCCCTGCTGCAGATATTCATAATGGTTGGGGGCATATCAACATACATGTTTGTCGGGGTAGCATCTGAAAACCTGTCCAAATTCAAACATACAAGCGCCATAGCTCTGGCAATTATGGCAGTAATATTATTTTTAGCTATATCATATAGGTTTTATAATGTTCAGACTACTCAGATAAATGAGGCAAATACGCTATCGAACGCGAATCTGGCAAAATTTGTGAGTTCAGACGTTGCGCTATTTTACATGATTGCGCTGTTGCTCTTTGGATCGGGCATGGCATCAATAATATTGATAAAGCGAATAGGCAGGGCGAGTATATGATGTATGACTACTTTATGCTTCTTGGCTTTGCGATATTCGCAATCGGCATAGCCGGAGTCGTCGCCACACGGCATCTTTTAATACTGATATTGTCAGTAGAGATTGCGATCAGTGCGAGCATAATAATAGCTGCCGGCGAATTCCACTACATAGCGCTAAACGACATCGTGGGATTTCTCTTCGTAGTCTGGGCGGTTGCATCCGCCGAGATAATAGCGCTGATTGCGATATATAGATACATGTACAAAAGCGGGATCAGCATGGACATAACAAAGCTGTCCAAGCTTAGAGACGAGGGATAGGATGCTTGCAATATTTGTCATAGTGCCCCTTCTAATCGGCGCCGCCATCTCTGCCATATTAAAAGGCTATGAGAAGCTAATTAGCAAAATCGCCCTTGCTATGAGCTTAGTCTCGATGCTCTTTGCTTTCTATCTCTTCGCATTGAGCCCGGGAAACCAAAACATACCATGGTTCACGCTCTCTGGCTATATCGTCCACATATCAACCACGCTTGCTCCACTGCACATTCTTCTCCTGCTGATAGTTGCAATTATAACGCCATTAGTTATGCTCTATTCAATTGGTTATATGCGCCTTCCCAGCGAGCAGGGGAGATTCTACTTCGAACTCTCCATATTCTCTGCGGCAATGATGCTCTTTTCAATTGCGTCGAATCTAATAACAATGTTTATAGGATGGGAGCTTTTGGGGCTTACGAGCTATTTATTGATTGGATTTTGGAATAGGAAGGAGAACGCGATGAAGGCGTCTTTGAAGGCGATATCAACCATACTCATCGGAGATATACTTGTGCTTATGGGCATAGTCATATTATGGACCGCATATGGCACATTCAACATAGCCTACATTGCAGGCGCGGCCCATAAGGGAATTGCAGTGGAATACGCTTTGATATTTATAATATTTGGCGCGTTCACAAAATCAGCACAGTTCCCGTTTCACGAATGGCTTGCAGATGCGATGGAAGGCCCAACTCCGGTATCCGCGTTCCTTCATTCCTCGACTATGGTCAAGGCCGGTGTATTTCTGATCGCCCTAATATTGCCGTTGATTATGTCATACAACCTGGGTTATATCCTAATAATAATAGGCGTTATAACAGCCCTTGTAGGTGCATTAAACGCACTCTCTGAGACCCACATCAAGCGCATACTCGCATATTCGACCATAGAAGATATGGGTTTAATGTTTGTAGCCTTGGGATTTAATTCCCTATTTGCTGCAATCGCGCTATTCTTCGTGCAGACATTCTATAAGGCGGAGCTGTTCATGTCCGCAGGTTATATGATGAAGGCCAACAATGATGAGGAGAATATCAATAGCATTTACGGCCCTGGGCGCTTCAAAGAGCTGATGATACCTACAATTATAGCAGCGGCATCACTTGCGGGGATAATTCCACTCAGCGGATTCTTCGGCAAGGCCGCAGTTGACTCTGCAGTCTCGAATGTCTACGTGTACGCAATGCTTGTTGCGATAGATTTGCTTAGCGCGGCATACATATTCAGGTGGATGTTTATACCGCTGAAGAAAAATGGGCCCCGCACATCATATGAACGCGTGCCTCGCGAAATGCTAATACCAATATACATACTTGCAATCATGATTGTAGGAGCATCCGTGATATACTTTATGCTTCCATCATACCTTGGCGTCGCGCCAATAAGCGCTAACTATATACACGATGCGATACTTCTCGCATCTGCAATAATCGGGATCGCAGTGGCCTATTTTAGCTTCTACAAAAGCACGGCCACAAAATCCCTTAACATTATTTACACCAGGCGCATAACTAACAATTTCTATGCGCTAATAGTGACTCTCTTCACCCACATAGCAGGCGCAGTAGAGAAAATTGATTCTGCGCTCTACGGATTCATAAAGGACGGATCTATTGGCATTAGATACATCGGCTCGCGCCTCTCATTAATTGAGAATGGCAAAATAGACTATTATTTGATAGCTTTTATAACGGGCCTTACGGTCATAATAGTCGTATTCATGGTGTTTTGATTGATCCCGATAATATTATTTTTAATAGCGCTCTGCGCGATCCTAATGATCATAAACGCATTGATGAAAAGCAACTTTAGGCTCCTGCCTGCAATATCTGCGCTCGCGGGGCTTTTAGTCTCAATATATGCGGCAATCGTATATTTATATAGCGGCTCTGTGCCTGTTGAAAACTTCGCATACATACCATACCTAAACATCCCCTTATCATTCAACCTCTCAGGGATATCAATTGTCCTGCTCATAATGTCATCAATAGTGCTGCTTGCCGCAAGCATAGCCGGAAATCCTGAGCGGGAGCACACAAAACTTTCTGGGACAATGATTTTGCTCTTCCAAATTGCCTCAATTGGCCTGTTTAGCGCAAATAACTTGTTTGTGTTCTTCATATTCTGGGACATCGGCGTTATAGCCATGTTTGTAATGATAAATGTCCTAGGCTCTGCAAACAGGCGCAGTGCGTCGATAAACTTTCTAGTATATGAGATATTTGCGAGCTCGATGCTTTTGCTTGCTATCATACTGCTCTACACCTATACGCCAACGCACACGCTGCAAATAGGCTCGATAGCTTCTCTTGCATCCCAGATACCACCCAGGATACAGCTTTATATTTTCATACTTTTCTTTGTGGCATTTATGACTAATATTCTAATATATCCGATGCACTTCTGGCTGCCCGATGCGCACGCTGAAGCATCAACACAAGGATCCATGCTGTTATCTGGCATACTCACAAAATTCGGCGGATATGGCATGTTCTTACTTTTTCTAATGATGCCAATAGCACGCGAATACGCATACATAATAGCGGCGCTTGCGATATTCTCATCGATTTGGGGTGCGCTTATACTGATAAGGCAAACGGACATAAAGAGGATAGTCGCATATTCCACGATAGTCGAGATGGCAATAATATTGATGGCGATAAGCTCCTATAGCAATATAGGCGAGGCCGGCGCCATATTTGGAATGCTCTCGCACGGATTAACAGTATCGTTGATGTTCCTTACCGCGGGTACGATAAAATACATTTTTTCCGAGAGGAACACTACGCGCCTGCGCGGCATACTGCTCTCAACCCCCGCAAGCACTTACGCCTTCATAATAGCGGCGCTCTCGATGATAGGTTTTCCCCTAACGACCGGATTTATTACGGATATATTGATATTCATCGGTTCGTTCCAAGCATTTGGACTCTATGCACTCATACCACTAATCGCCATACTGATTGTGGGCATATTCATGTACGCGTTAATCAGCAAATCATTCTTATATGTGAAGGAATCTTCCGATGCCGGCGCATATATTGGGAAGAGAGAGACATTGGGCTATTATATTATAGCCGGAGCAATAATACTAATCGGTATTGTGCCGCTGATAATTATCAATCTCTTAGGGTTATGACATGACGCTTCAACTAAATATCATCGATCTCATACTACCTTCATTATTCGGAATTGCAATTCTCAGCTTTGTCGCACTATATTTTGAAGCAAAGCGCTTATCTGCAATAGTTATTTTGCTGTTTAGCTTTTTGATCTTCTCTTCCTCTCTATACGCCGCATATATCGGCACAAACGCAATGTATCTAGGAGCGATACATATCTACCCGTTCTCTATGCTTTTTGTGGCCATAATATCTATTGGCGTTTTGCTGGTTGGCATGTCGGCATACGACTACTCAAAGGACTACTGCGCATTCGCATCCATGCTCGGCCTCTCTTTGATAGCGGGATTTGTAGTTGCGACTTCCTCGACTCTTCTATCTATACTTTTAGGTCTTGAGCTTATGGCAATATTGGCATCTATGCTTATATTGCTTGAAGGCAGGCATAGGATAGAGGCAGCCGTTAAGCTCTTTATAATGGGGTCTTTATTTGCTGCCCTATTTACATTTGGCGCCGCAATTCTTTTGCAATTTAACAACGGCGTATCGCTAAACGGCCCTATTTCAGGGACAGGCTATGCGATAATACTTGCCATGCTGCTAATTATAGCGTCCCTTGGATTTGAAACCGCCATCTTCCCGTTCAATTTGTGGATACCTGATGTCTATTCTGGCTCCCCTGGTTTTATAACCGCGATGCTTGCAGGCATAAATAAGAAGGTCGCATTTGTAGGGCTCATCTTAGTATTATTCGTTAGCTTCGGGGCGATGGCGAAGACGTATTCGCCGATAATAGAGGCGCTTGCGATATTCACGATGTTTTATGGAAACCTTTTGGCGCTAAGCCAAAAGAACGTGAAGCGCATGCTTGCATACTCATCCATATCGCAGGCAGGATACATACTTGTAGGTATTGCTGCCGCAAGCATATCAGGGCTTAGCGCCGCGATATTTTACATATTTGCGCATTCGTTTATGATAATAGGAGCGTTTATTGTGGTCTTGGTCTTGGAGTCAAAGAACATACAAAAGGTGGATGAGTACACAGGATTATTCCAGCGCAGCGGCATACTTGGCATTTCACTTTCGATATTCATGCTTTCTATGGCAGGAATACCTCCGCTCATCGGATTCTTTGGGAAGTTTTTACTATTTTATAGCGCGGTTAACTCAAAGCTCCTGTTCCTTGCGATTGTTGGAATAGTAAACAGCTTCTTATCAATCTACTACTATGGCCGGGTCATAAATGCCATATTTACCCAAAGAAAACAAAGGCACATACATATAGGAGTTATGGCACTAATTGCCATAATAGTGCCGCTTATTATAGTTGTTGCCTTTGGACTATTCCCTCAACCGATCATTAACCTTGCATCTATTGCGGCGAAATCAATTATTTAGGATTGCTATGGATGAGGCGAAGATTTTATACGACGATCTTGCTCTAATAATAGTGTCGGGCAAAAGATCTTCTATTGTAATAGGAGATCTGCACATAGGTAGGGAGCTGGAATTGTCAAAGCGCGGCGTGCATGTCTATGGGATCTCAAATTCCATCTCCAATAGGATAATTGCGCTTTCAAACAGATATAAAACTAAGAACCTTATAATACTAGGAGACGTCAAGGATTCGATATCAAGGCCGCGTTTGGCGGAATTGAGAATGCTAAACGAATTTTTTAATGGTCTTTTGGATTTTAATATTAAGATTTCAAAAGGCAACCACGACGCAAATCTTTCGCCGCCAAGCAATGTTGTGATAAAAAAAGAGATAATTTTTTGCGGGGTAGGGATGCTGCATGGAAATGCTATGCCTACTGGCCGCATTATGATGCAGCAAACTATAGTAATAGGGCATGAGCACCCAGCAATTAGGTCTAATGATAATTCGCTAATTCCAGCTTACATGATTTACTCGATAAATCCAAAAAAGGCTTCTAGTAGGTATAAAAATTTTAACCGCAAAGCAAAGCTCATTTCAATGCCATCTTTCAACCATCTAATAGTAGGAAGTGAAGATTCCCATATAAGCCCGCTGCTCAAAAATAATATATTCTCAAAGAGCGGCGCTATTGCGGCTATCTGAGATTAATCTGTCTTAGGCTAATTCTTTAGTATGGTTATTGGTATCGCTGACTTGTTGAATTCCAGTTCTGCTAAATCGAGTGGATTTATCATACCCTCTGGAACCTTAACCAAAGGCGGCGCCCCGTATGCGAGCTGCAGTGCACGTGCTCCTATTATCCTGGCTTTCTCATATTTTGTATACTCCATTAAACCACTGCATATTAATTATATAGGACTGGGCTTGAAGCGATTCTTAGCTTCATCAAGCGACGAATCAACAATAGCCTTCCAATGCGAAAACTCTTTTGGGCTTTTCGGATAATTTGCGTATAGCTCATTTAGCTCTTTCATTTTCTTTACAACATATAGCAAATCTGAAAACGCCGTTATGTTCGATGCCCCCTTTAAAACCATCTTGAATTTTGACGATAAGCTAAGCTCCGGCACGCGTCCATAGCTTAGATCTATCGCCTCCTTGGTTGACAAAAAGTTCTTCATCCCGTAGTTTATCAGATCATTGTTTAACGACTGCAGATATATCCTAAATACCTCAAGGCCCGCGGTCTTCCTGCCGTAGTGCTTATTAAATTCCAAATTGTAGTTCCAAAGGCCATCTATGGTATAATCCTTTTTGTGCACCGCTTCTGCGGCATACTCGCCAGCGAGTATGCCTGCGACCATCGCAGGACCTATGCCACCTGCGCTGATAGGATTAGGCATCGCCATGCTGTCTCCTGCGCCCATATATCCGTTGAATACCAGGCTGTCTATTTGGTGCCTTACCGCAACAGACCAATAGCCCTTGCAGTTGTTGTGCTCCTTGAATAGGCGCAGAGTATTGAGTACAGGATTGCTCTTTATATACTCATCCATAAGAGAATGAAGCGTGTCTTTACGGCCTAGTTTTGCGTTTCGTATATCAAGGCTCTCTTTTTGTACGCCAATGCCGATGTTCACCTTGTTGTTGCTTTTAGGAAATACCCATCCGTATCCTCCCGGCGCTATATTCTGGTTTAGATGTATGAGCGCATTCTTTGGGTCATAATAGTTCAAATCGACATGGTCCGCATCAAACTCATATATGAACCTGCCGGTAGATTCCAAATCAGATATGTGCACCTCCTTCTCAACATAAGGGTTATGCGGTAGTTTCCTTCTAATTGTAGTTGCAACGCCCAGCGCGTCAATAACAACATTTGCTTTTATTTCGACATGCTTTTTCTCCTTGTCCTTGCCAAATATGCCAATTACCGCATTGTTCTCGATTACTGGCGATTCCACCTCAAATTCCGAGAGGTATTGCGCACCGTTTTTTATGGCATACTCAAGCAGGCGCGCTTCAAATAGCGGCCTGTTTAATATGTATCCTTCACCATCGAATGGAAACCTGCTCTTCAAATCAGGGGAGAGGGCTATGACGCCATCTACCTTATAGTCAAGTTCGGGATATGAAAAATCCAAATTTATTTTGGATTTTATAAATTTTAAATGGTCGCTTGCGACCGCATCTCCGCATACCCATCCCCAGTTGGTCTTTTTCCCTACCTCCTCTTGTTTATTCCTGTCGAGAAGTATTACCTTTGCCCCGTTGCGCGCAGCCGTTGCTGCGGCAAGAGATCCAGCAAGACCTGCACCGGCAACTATTATATCGTATTTTGTTTCCATAAAAACACTGTTTAAGCTAAAATCCCTATTTACCATTAACCTTGTTATAGAAGAACTTTAAGTATATTGTTCGGTAAAGATTAAATATTATGCGCACGCATGGCATGCAGCAAACATATGGTAAAATATTGCAAATCAACACATAGGCATAATATACACTCATATTGATTTATGCTATTTTATTTGGCTGCCAACTATTTGTATATTTGGCCAAGATGGGCTAAATTTGCCATTAAGCACGCATAGGATTATTGCAGCGATACTATTATAAAGTATATATTACCCATATAATAGCATATAATGGTGTGAGTATGTTAACAAAAGAGGCGCATAAGAAATTGTACAACAACAGTTGCACGTGTTCATGCTGCAAATGGCATTATAGCAGCGTGATTAGATTTATATTAGCCGTTCTCTTTTTGGCTATAGTTGTCGTATTGGTATCGAGCGTGTTCTTGGGCATGCACAGTTATATGGTAAATGCAATTGCCGGATTTGTAGGTATAATACTTCTTATAGGATTCATTGGTTGGGCGCTTAGCATGATGTGCACGTGCAAGGGCGCGCATTATATACATGGAATGAGAAGCGACCCGAAAGAGATTGCCCGCATACGCTATGCAAATGGCGATATAAGCAGAAAGGAGTACATGCAGATAATAAATGACATCAAGGAATAATCAGGTGTAGTATTTGAGTGAAGAGGAATATAAGCAACTATTAGACAGGGCATTCTCTAAGATGCCAAACCTCTCTGCGGAGAGATCGGATTTTATTATACCAAAAGCGGACGTTTTAACTGAAGGTACAAAAACAATAGTTAGAAACATCATGCAAATAGCAGATACGGGCAGGAGATCGGCCCAGGAGATAGGCAGATATATCAGCAAAGAGCTTTCAGTCCCGGTTTCTGTGGAGGAGCAGAGGCTTATAATAAACGGCAGATTCCAGCAGGATAACGTTGACGGAAAGATAAAGAAGTATTTTG
>JAJZLZ010000032.1 GCA_021850375.1 Microcaldota archaeon | reverse complement strand
ATGCTAGTTTTTATCGCCTCATATGTCTCGCGCTTGGACTTTGAGCCCTGCTTTATACCGGGCTTTATCACTATTTTATCTCCCTGGTTGAATACGCCGCGTATAATTGATCCGCCAAGAACCCCTCCCTTTATCTTTGTGGCATCGTCACCTGGCTTGTTGACATCAAACGAGCGCACGATATACATCAATGGGCTCGCCTTCAAATCGCGCTTTGGAAGCTCCATTGAGGATATCATCTTAAGTATCACATCGACATTTATCCCCTTATTTGTCATTACAGGGACTATAGGGGCGTTCTCAATAACGCTACCCTTTACAAACTCGCGTATCTGCTTCTCGTGTAAAAGCGCAGCCTCCTTTCCAACAATGTCTATTTTCGTCTGCACTATTATGACATTCTTTATGCCAAGTATGTTTATGATCATTAGGTGCTCTTTGGTCTGCTGCATAGGGCAGGGCTCGTTTGCAGCTATTACAAATAATATAGCATCTATTATGCTAGAGCCGGCTATCGCAGTCGCCATTAGCGTCTCGTGCCCCGGCGAATCAAGCAGGGATATGCGCATTATAGGCTGCGTTTCCGATTTGCAATTTGGGCATTTTTTTGAGCTTGTATACATCTGCTGCCCTTCGCACTTTGGGCATTTATATATTATCGCATCAGCATAGCCTAATTTTATTGTCATATTGCGCTTTATGCTCTCACTGTGCCTGTCGGTCCAAACATTTGTAATGGCCCTTGTAAGCGAGGTCTTGCCATGGTCTATATGACCTAGAGTTCCTATGTTTAGTACGCTCTGGTTCATTGCTTGCTGATGCACTATTCACACCTTATTTGCCCTCTTCCTTTGGCTTCTTCTCCTTTATTGGGCCAAATATGTCCTCCACACTCCTATCTCCATAGGATGTAATCGAAAGGTTCACCTGGGCAGTATCTGATGATATTAGGTTTCCACGTATTGTCATGCGCTTATATATTCCCTTATTCTTGCCGGATCTTGATATCAGCCTAAGCACACTGGTCTTTATAGCGCCAGATACGCTGCGGTCCATAGGAAATCCGCTGTTGTCGCTTCCACCGGATATCTTAAGGGTGTAGCCAGGCATGTTTAAGGATGTGCCTTCTACGCTCTCGCCTATATGCCTTCCTACAAATACGCTTGCTCCTGCTGCATCAATATCGATGCTCTTGCTTCTCTTGCTCTTTGGATCAGATACTATTGCTTTTATTCAATCACCTAATTGTCATAATTTAAAATGAACTATAATGCTTCTTAGCGATACATATTCTCGGGCTCATCCTTAAAGCGCTTTATCCTATCGCTCAGCTCCTTTGGTATCGCCGGCCTTACCTCATCTAGTGCGCGCTCGAAGTCCACTTTTGTCACCATGTCGCGGTGGTTTCTTATCGCATTCATACCAGCCTCCCTTATTAGATTCTCAAGCTCCGCGCCGGTGTAGTTCTCCGTGTCCTTTGCAAGGGATTCAAGTGAAACATCCTTTGCAAGAGGCATGCGCTTTGTATGCACCTTTATTATCGCAAGCCTTGATTGCTCATCAGGCATTGGTATTTCTATTATCTTGTCGAACCTGCCCGGCCTCAATAGAGCAGGGTCTATTACATCCGGCCGATTTGTCGCCGCCAGTATGAATACGTTCTTGCTCTCCTGCATGCCGTCTATTTCGGTAAGCAATGTGTCCACTATCCGCTCGGTTACCATGGAATCGTTGAAATCTCCGTTCCTTGTCGGCGCTATTGAGTCTATTTCGTCTATAAATATTATGCACGGCGCAGCCATCTTCGCCTTGCGGAACAGTTCGCGCACCGCCTTCTCGCTCTCTCCGACGAACTTGTTTAACATCTCAGGGCCTTTTACAGATATGAAATTGGATTCTCTCTCCGTGGCGACCGCCTTTGCGAGTAGAGTCTTTCCGACGCCAGGAGCGCCAACGAGCAGAACGCCCTTGACCGGCCTAATCCCTATATCCTCAAAGGCCTTGGGATTCTTAAGCGGCAGCTCTACCGCCTCTTTTAGCTGCGTTTTGACATCCTCAAGCCCGCCGACATCGCTCCAGTGGATATTGGGCCGCTCTATAAATACCTCCCTTAAGGCGCTTGGCTGTATAAATGAGAGCGCCTCCTTAAAGTCCGCCATCGTTACATTTAAGCCTATTAAAACCTCGTTTGGTATGGATTTCTTGTTTATAATATTTGGCAGTATGTGCCTTAGCTCAGCCATCGCGGCCTCCCTTGCTAGGGCAGCAATATCTGCGCCGGTATAACCATGAGTTAGATTTGCCAGCTCATCTAGCTTCACATCCTTTGCTATTGGCATATTTCTTGTATGTATTTGAAGTATCTCCTTTCTGGAATTTCTATCTGGTACATCTATTTCTATCTCCCTGTCGAATCTCCCAGGCCGCCTAAGCGCAGGATCTATGGCATTTGGCCGATTCGTAGCGCCGATTATTATGACATTTCCCCTTGTGCCCATTCCATCCATTAGCGTTAAAAGCTGCGAGACCATTCTGCGCTCTACCTCGTTTGTGGCCTCCTCCCTCTTTGGCGCGATCGCATCTATCTCGTCCATGAATATTATCGTAGGGGCTTTCTCCTTTGCCTCATTAAATATCTCTCTCAGCCTCTCCTCGCTCTCTCCGACGAACTTGCTTACAAGTTCTGGCCCTGAGATGTATATGAAATGCGCCTCGCTCTCATTTGCAACAGCCTTTGCGAGTAGAGTTTTTCCCGTTCCGGGAGATCCATATAGCAATACGCCTTTTGGAGGCTCTATGCCAAGGCGCTCAAATAGCTCTGGGTAGCGTATTGGCAGCTCGACCATCTCGCGAATTTTAGATATTTCATTCTTGAGCCCGCCGATGTCCTCATAGTGCACTTCGCTGACCTTTATCATAGAATCTGAAACAGGCTCGCTTTTAACAACCACATCCGTATCGCGCGTTACGCGCACGACGCCGTGAGGCACCACCTGCACTACTATGAAGTTAAACGCATAGCCAAACATCGCAATCGGAACAATGTCCCCCTTAACAAGAGGCTTGTCTTCAAGCTTGCTCTTTGCATATTCGTTGAAATCAGGACTGATTGGAGTTCTCTGATTAGGCGGGGGAGCTAGAACTATCTTCGCTGCGCCCTTGACATCCGCTTTGGTGACAAAGACCCGATCTCCTATGCCGACTCCTATATTCTGCCTTATCCATCCGTCTATTCTTATGAAATCTAACCCTTCATCTTGCTGATGGGCTTGCCAGACTATGGCAGCTGTTGTCTTCTTTCTGCCCTTTATCTCGACAACATCCCCTGATATCAAATTGAGCTGCTTCCTTGCCTTTGAGTCTATCCTTGCAATGCCTCTTCCATCGTCTGTTACAAGCGCACTTGCGACCGTTAGCTCAATGCCTTCTGTCAAATTAAACACCAAAATATGACGCGCACTGCTGTGTTGAGTGCGCGATAAGATATACTGCAACAATTGCTTTATATCTTTTCCTAAAAATAGGTAATTATATGAAAATATAGAATACTAAAAAGCTAGACAACTGCTTAAGACCAGTCTTCGTCGTCATCGTCGTCTTCGCCTTCTTCATCCTCCTCGTCGTCTTCATCGTCTTCGTCATCGTCCATCTTAGCATTCATGCTTATGGTTTTCATGTCCATAGACACACCTAATTTCAAGAGTGTTATATACGAATCTGTTTAAATATCTTTCTGTTGGAACGTCAATAGCACCCGGCATGGCACGCATGGTCTTTGACGTATGTAAAAATAACGTTTATATACAAGAAAGCGCATATATGTAGGATTTAGGCATAAATATATTAATGCAACGCCTAATTGCACGATCACATTTACATTTGGTTTGTTTTATGAATACACAATATAACTGGCGTGAAGCCGCAGTAATCTTAAATAATGGGTTATACTCCATACTGCGCACAGAAGAGATGAAGCGCATACTAAGATCTGCTGACAATCACCCTGAGCTTACAACAATGCTCGCAACAGACAGCAGCATGAATGAAAGCCAAAGAAGAGAAATGCTATCTAGCAAGAGCGCAAGGGAGGTGGCTGGGACCATAATGAACAGGCTTACCAGCGCAAACAGCGTGTATCTAATCGACAATTCCATGAAAAAAGACGAGCTTGTGCAGATAGCAATAGCCATGAAGCCCAACGGCAATCCTTCTATGCTGCACACATTTATGGGCTTAAAACACAGCAATAACCTTTCTGCAAACGTGCTATGCGCAATGGCTCTTAGCCTAACTGCGGATAAGAGCATCAGAGAGTATACTTCGAACCATTTAGATGTAACCGTCAGGGCAGCATCAGCCCTAAATCCACATCAGGAGGAGGAGAACCTGCATAATTTAGCACAGGATGTTCCGTATGTCATAGAACGCCTGATACTGCATCCTAAGCTCAAATATAGTGACATAAAAAACATATACATACGCAGCAACTTCAATTTAGACATGCGCCACATACGCGAATTAATACCTTTTAATGTAAATTCCGCAAAACACAAAGACATACTTTTAGATATGCTAAATAGCTCAAAACAAAACGACCGCTGCGCAATCGCGATGAGCCTTCTTGCAAGCCCGGGTATGCTCAGTTCACTATGTGATGATACTCATCCCGATGTCAGGATATGCGCAATAAATAACCCAAAAACGCGCCCATCTGATGTTATCAGGCATATAAACGATAATAACTTCCATGTCGCCAGCGCCGCAAGAGAACGCATCAAAAAGGACGTTTGGGTTTTATAATTTAAAATGCCATATCAAAATTTACCATTCTTGCTGCAAATAGCACATAAAATTCGTAGACGCTACATATAATTCATGTCATTTATATTGCCAAATCATAAAGTATTTATACTTCCTACGACGCATTAATAGCGTGATTAAAATGGCTTTTACAAAAAATGGTTATGAAAATCAAAGAATTAGGCAAATGCATAGAGTTGACGCATCAGACATTGCAGGGGTTTTAGGAGGAGTTGCATTTGGCGCAGCGGGTCTTGGATTTATAATGGCAGTGGTCCCCGGAACTACGATTGCGAATATTATTACCGGAGACAAGTTAGCAGCAGCCGGCATAGTACTTGGATTATCCGCCTTTGGCGTTTCTAAACTGCTAAGAAAGTGAACAGGCATTTAAATATGGCAAATTGCGGTAAACGTTTTAGATTTAGTTCTTAATTTTTAATATTTTAAAATAACTATTTTAAGCAAAAGTAGCATGTGATAGAATTGTACAACTCAAATAACCAAAGGAAGATAGATGCAAGCAGCGCATATAGAAACGCCTCAATAAATACCCTTCTAAGAGCGATCAACGACGTAGGAGATAAAAAGTTCATAGAGATCGTCAAGAATGGCGCGCCATTAATAAGCAGCGTAGACCAGCTCAAATCAGTATTTGAAAATAAAAAACCGCGCCCGAAATCTACAATAGAAATAAGCACAGGGATATCACTAATATCTTATGGCGCATCGTTTTACTGGGAGTCAGTTAGGGTGCTGCCGAGATTGATGACCGGACTAAACAGGGCGGGAAAGTTCCCAGATTTTTTTACAAGCCTTAAAATTGATGGATGCATTCTCACAATAGAGCCACACTCATTCCACCGCAAGATTTTAGGCACGCGCAGCAATTCGGATAAGATGGCAGACCTTAAAACAGATGTGGAGAAGCGCATAGGACTATATGCAAAGCACAACAAGCTAAAGCACCTAATAATCGCTGATTTCTCTGCCAATGAAATTAAAGATATAACAGGGCGCAATGTATTGGATTTCTGCGACTATTATGTTCATATTGCAAATCGGAGCTATGTCAGCCGCAGCATTGATGCCAAAATTCCAAATGCCTTTCCCGATACCTTTGATTATGCTCGCTCGCTCTGCGCACAGTTCTACCACCCATTTGCGCGCCCGACGGTGCGAAACTACTGGAGAACGTTTAGGACAATACATGACGCAATTGGCTTTATTATAGAAAATGAGAATTGCACAATAGATAAGCCAGATATTATGGAAAAACGGCTCGTAGACCATATAAGGCTAAATCTTATAAGGAACTGCCATAATATTGACGACAATAGGCAGCATGGACTAATGGAAAGGATAAGCGGCGCGGCAAACGCATGCTTCTCGTTTACGCAGGATGCAATATATAGCTTATTGCGCAATCGCAAATGAGAAGGCAGAGCTTCTTACGTTAGCACATTCGCAAGTCTACCAGATATATGGGCGCAATTATTGTAATAATTTTTAAGTTTTCTCACAAATACTGATATATTAAATCCACATATTAGCACCGCGTATATTCAGAAAGACTTTTATATTTATTTAATGTAATCTATCTACGTCATAGTAAGTTAAGGAGTAAATTAAGGTCTAATCCTTCTTATCTATTGGCTAGCAGGCAACATAAATTTATATTAAACACTATATGGTGCATCTAAATGGCAGATAAACCACACATGAATTTGATTTTCATAGGACACGTTGACCACGGAAAGTCAACGACAGTTGGCAGGTTGCTCTTTGAGTCAGGAGCTATAACCGACAGGGACATACAGAGGTTTAAGGAGCTGACACAACAGTTCAACAGGCCTACATTCGAGTTCGCTTTCGTTATGGACAGCCTAAAGGAGGAGCGAGAGAGAGGAATAACAATAGACATTGCGCACAAGGAGTTCCAAACAGCAAAGTACTACTTCACAATAATAGATGCTCCAGGTCACCGCGATTTCGTAAAGAACATGATAACAGGCACAAGCCAAGCTGACGCAGCTGTATTAGTTGTAAGCTCTGAGGAGGGAATAAAGCCTCAGACAAGAGAGCATGCTATACTTATAAACGTATTCGGCGTGCCGCAGGTAATAGTCGGAATAAACAAGATGGACGTCTCAAAGTACGGCCAGGCAAAATACGATGCATTGAAAGCAGAGGTTACGACACTATTAAAGTCGCTCGGCTTTAAGGTGGATAAAATACCATTCATACCTTATTCGGCACAGATGGGTGGAAACGTTAAGACAAAGCCACCAGAGATGTCATGGTATAATGGCCCGACACTGCTAGAAGCTCTAGACCAGCTAGTTGTACCTGAGAAGCCAGTAAACAAGCCTCTTAGAATGCCAGTACAGGACGTTGCAAACGTGCCAGGTCACGGCGCAATACCAGTAGGCAGAGTTGAGACAGGCATAATGAAGATAGGAGATGCGATAATCGTGATGCCAAGCGGTGCTAAAACAGAGGTTAAGAGCATAGAGATGCACCACCAGCAGCTGCAGCAGGCAGAGCCTGGGGACAACGTAGGAATAAGCATGAAGGGCAGCATAGATAAAAAGGACATTAAGCGCGGAGATGTCATAGGCCCGGCGGCATCGCCACCGACAGTTGCGGCAGAATTCACCGCAAACCTTATCGTCTTGCACCACCAAAACGTGATAGCAAGAGGCTACACCCCGGTATTCCACATCCACACATCGCAGGTCGCATGCACAATAGTAGATATATTGGAAAAGAAATCAGGAGGCACAAGCGAAAAGAACCCTGAGACATTAAAGACAGGAGATGTCGCGATAGTCAAGATAAAGCCAACAAAGCCAATAGTTGTCGAAAAGTTCAGCGAATTCCCACAGCTTGGAAGGTTTGCAGTCAGAGACATGGGAGAGACCGTCGGAGCGGGCGTCATAATAGACGTTGTCGCAAAGAAGTGATCTTAGAGCAATGGTGTTTTACTGACTAATGCAATAATAAAACTTGTAGGAACAACAGCAAATGACGTAGATTCTGTGGCGGCACAGATAAAGTCCATCGCGCTATCGCTAAATACGAGGTGCATTGGGCCCATACCTCTGCCGACCAGAAAGATGTCGCAGACAACCAGAAAAACACCATGCAGCGACGGGTCTCATACCTTTGAGCGCTGGGAGCTAAGAGTGCACAAGCGCCTGATTATAGTAGACGGAGACGACTTAAAGCAGATAATGCGCATACGCGTTCCTGACATGATACAGATAAAGATAAGCCTTGTAAATTAAATCTGTATCTTCTTTTTATTTTCAGCTCTTATTATACCTATTTTATTTTAAGATTAGCCATGCCATTTAGCATAATACGCGCATGCTTGCTCCCTGCCGCAGGGTAATTGCATTTATTAACTGCTTGCCAAAAGCTTCTCTCTTCTAATTTTCGTTATATAGCGTGAGATCTGCTCGCCGTTTATAGGGGGCGCATCGTCTTTGCTTTTAATAAGCTCTTTGCCTTTGACCGGCTCAATTCGAAGATATATTTCCCTGCCATACCTTCTTTTTTGTCTAACATAACCCTGATTTGCCATACTACCAACCCGATTAATAATCTGCATGTTCTCCTATATAAATATTTCCTACAATGTCTAGCACAAATTGAATAATTATCCCAATAGTAATATTCAAAAAAACTCTCTTTTATATATGATAGAAGATTGACAAAATAGTGTAGATAGTGTAGAGTGTGAAATTTGAAAGGATTAGACCACCAAAATAGAAGCATGGTTTGCACCATGCATCTGGGTGGTTGGTTGGTGGATAGTGAGATATAGTCTCACTATTGGGTTTGGGTTAAAAACCGATGTAATATATTTGTACTAATGAATATAAATACTTTATGGTGATATTGGAATCTTTGGTGGTAGTTGAATATCTTGCTCCGTAGCGTCGAATACCCAAAAATAGATAATCTT
>JAJZLZ010000039.1 GCA_021850375.1 Microcaldota archaeon | reverse complement strand
ATCATATGCCAACATATCTTCTCTGCGCAGACAGCAGATACATGCGCTATGCATTAAATGAGATATCAAAAGCTTTTGGCGAGCGCATGCTCCATCCAAAACCAATAATGCAATCAATAACTAGCGTAGAAATCGGTGCTGAGTATGGGCAGATATTGGACAGCATCAAATCTAAACAGCCGATATTTGTATACAATATTCTTCCGATATCATCAGACATTAAGATCTCAAGTATATCCGAGCTCATAAATGCTTGCGAACGCATTTTGCCCAAATCTAAAACGTTTAAAATCGAATTTGTAAAGCACTTATCGATTATCGAAGGTAATGCGAAGTCCGTAGAGGTCGAGATAGGAAGGGAACTTGAGTCTTTGGGCTTTAAAGTTGACCTATCATCTCCTCAGACTTTGCTGTTTGTCGTAAATTTAGCTGACCGCGCAATATTATCCTGCATAGACTCATCTAGCGCGATCGACAAGGTGATAAGTTACCAGAGAAAGATGCAAAATTATGATAACAAAATTAACAGATCCGAAATAAAATTAAGCGAGGCGTTTGAGGCATTTAATATTAATGCAATTAAAGGGCTATGCCTTGATATCGGTGCCGCGCCGGGGGGCTGGAGCAATTATATGATTAGAAATGGGGGCAAAGTCGTTGCCTTTGACAATGCACTGATGGACTATAAAAATATTTCCGGAAGCAAAAAGTATGCTATAGGGGAATTTAAGGATAATGAGCTCCAAGATTGCGTGAAGCTCGTTAAGTATGGCGATAACATTAAAGATTTTGATTTAATGCACATACGCTCAAATAGCATAAACATCGAAGAGATCTCAAAGGCATTTGGAAAATTTGATATTGTCACAATAGATGCTAATCTTGCCCCTGCAAACAGCGCGACAATAGCAATAGAATGCGCAAATGTTTTGAACAGGAATGGCATAATAATAATGACTATAAAGCTCATTAATGAGGCGCAGATAAACAACCTTGATAAGATATTGGATTTGCTATCCAAACGCTACTTTAATATTAGAATAAAAAAGCTGCCGCACAATCGGGAAGAGCTTACTCTTTTCGCGCTCACTTTATAGATCCGCCTATTGAACCCATAGTTACATTTATATCCTGCATTCCTAGAGATGGCGGATTGTATAAAAGAGCATATTGTATGAATGCGCTTCCGAGGTTCTTGCCCGATGCATATATTGATACGCTGCCATAGCCTGAAGTCCATGGATAGGTAAAGTCACCCCTGCTTATGACGTTAACTCCGATAATTCTGCCGCTGGCCTTGTCTAGCCATCCAACCATTAAATTATTGTTTTTAAGACCGTAATTTGATACGTTCACCAAAAATACGCTTGATGTTGAGTAAATCGGATTAGCATATATGTAACTTGGCATTATATTGCCCCTGGACGATACGCTAAGCCCATCCCCTACCGAATATATGTTCTGTCCGTATTGGCTCCAAATCGGGCCAAGTGATCTGCCGTAAAAACTACTATAGAAAGGGAATACGACGTTTCCGTCATCATACTCGCCATATTTGCTTGACAAAAATGCGGCTTCGCCCAGCGGCCCGCCGGCAGACATGCTCCCAGAGGATAGGAAGTTCATATACAGATTAACGTTCCTCGTTGGCTGGCTGTAATATGGTATGTTGACCCACACAATAGTATTACCCAAATTGTCCGGCCCAGATGATACCCATGCATTGACTTCGCTGCTATTTAACATGCCGATCGGATTTCCTATTGAGAACTCGACATTCTGCCAGTTTGAATTTATATATGCGTTGTAGGTTATGCTATTTATTGTTAATGGCATTTGAAAGGGAGTATTTAAGTCTCCCTTTGTGTCTGTTATGCTAATTGGCACAAATGATTCCATATAACTTGGCGGCGAGCCCAGATCAGTAACCTTGGCAAACACCCTGCCGATTTCGGTTATCTGGTTGGCTCCATAGCCCGTATTATACTCCGCCCACAGCGTTCCCGTGAATGTGGTGCCAAAATTTGCCGCTAAAAGCGGGCATTGTATCTCTGTAAATACGGTCTGCCCGGTTTCCATAGTATAATTTACGTTCTGAGGGAAATTATTCGGGGTTATGCCGCGCGTGCACGATAGCCCCAAAATCCTAATCGGCGGACCTGAATTTTCCATCTGTAGAGACATTACGCCAGATGAAAATAACAGTATGTCATCGCATTGTAGCATGCTAAATGTCGTACATGAGCTAGGCACGCTGTTTGTTATGGATGAAACCCCATAGTAATACAGCATGCCCACCGCAAGCCCGAGGAGTATAAATGCTGCGCCGTAAGTGAACATGTACTCCATTGCGCTTTGTGACTTCATGCGATCAGTATTAATAATAGCATAAACGCTTAAAGGCTTTAATTATGACTACGCCTCGCCTAAAGTTATAAATTTAATGCAGTATTTCACTACTGCAGCCTTGTGGCTGGCCAAAGTCGTTGCTTAGTATGAGCTTTACATATCCAAGATATGGTATTGATTCTACAACCTCACCCTGAAGTGCGCTTAACGCAGAGGGATAGTTACCATACTGTATGTCAAGCCCAGGGTTATTGTCCCCTTTTGTCAAAACATAGTATTGGCCGGAAGCATTTATGATTGCATATGCACGGTGGACTATGTACGCATCCCCTTCCTGGTAGAACACGTCTTTTAAAATTGTAGAATACACCACTATGGAATTATTTCTGTCACCGCGTATCGTAGTATTTCCTATAGTTATCGAAGTGGTGTAGGAGATATTTATCATCGACCCGTTTTTGGCGCGCTCTTGTCGCGAGCCGCAGGTGTATTTTATTAGATTTTTAGACTGGCTAGAGTATGGCACAATAGACCCCCCATTTAATGGACCGTATAAGCCTATGGAATAACCTGGGGATATATTTTGTGAAATGTATGTGGTGCCGTTTACGTTGCTATATGCTACGCACTCTAAGAATTCGGAAGTTATATTTTTATACATAGAATTAAACGCAGATGCGGATACGAAAACAACTGGCGCTTTTATCTGCGAGTAGCTGCTTATACCATGCAGCACTATTATATCTCCGCGGCTAAGGTATGGCAGCATGCTGCAGCTTGGCACAACATCGATTGGATTGTTGGAATTTAAAAGCACGCGAGCTGCGATCCATATTATCACAACAGCTATTATCACCGCCCCAACCTCAAGGGCGCTGCGCTTTAGGCCCTCTTTTTTTATACTCTCTGAGAATTCGAATATGACCAGCAGTATTATCAAAATAAACGCGGCGAGCCCAAATATATCAGCAAGAATAGTCGTGTGCTGAAATATTATATATAAAATTAGCGATGCTATGAAGAGTATATACATTGGAGTTGTATTTATTCCCTGTTTTGAACTTGCAGTTTTTCTATCATTTTGCTTTGCCCTTTTTTTCGTTTCCATTGTCATCGTCTTATTCCTGTATTGTTGTAATGCCGACCGCCTTTGACTCTCCATCTTTTCTTACAACGCCTATGGCCGAGTCCGCCTGCGTCACCATTGCATCCTTATGGCTGACCACTATCATCTGCGAACTCTTGCCCAGCTCCTTTATTAAACCCGAGAGCTTTTTGGCGTTCTCCTTATCCAGGGCGCCATCAACCTCATCAAAGAGATAAAACGACATAGGGCTGCGCGTCTGTATCGCAAAGAGAAGCATCAATATAACCAGCGACTTCTCCCCACCAGAATGCTGCTCTACTAATATGTTCTTGTTTCTGCCGGAGGATATTTTTATATGCAGCCCTGCGCCAAGCGGATTTTTATTATCATCCAGCTCAAGATATGCGCTGCCTTCAAATACATAGCTGTATAGCTCCTTAAACTTCTCATTTACCTCATTTAACGTCTGGCTGAATACGCTGAGCTTCTTTCCGTTGATTTCAGATATCATTTTTACTATAGACTCCTTTTCTAAATTAAGCACGTCCATCTTCTGCGCCGCCAAATCGACTTCCGCCTTCTTTTCCGCATAGACTTCAGGCGCTTTTAGGTTTATCGCTCCCAAACGCTCCATTTCTAACTTCGATTTTGAGATCTCACGCTCTATTGTATTTATGTCAAACTCCTTTAGAGCAGACACATTTGAATACGCCGCTATTTCAGACTTAAGGTCTGATATTCTGACTTGTAGCTGGGAGAGCTTCATATTAGCCTCCATCTGCTCACGCTCAAGCCTTGATATCTCAGATGAACGCCGACCTTTTTCCTCAGCCGCTTTTGATATTAAAGCGTCAAGAGACTGGATCTTTGATATGAGATCACTGTATTTATCTCCGTGCTTTTTCAGCTCTTCTTGAAGCTCGAATTTAGCCGCATTAAGCTCTTGTATCTTCTTCAATGCCGCAGCATTCTCTTTGGCATCAGACCTATTTTGCTCTAGCATTAATGAAAGAGATTTTTTAATATCCTCTATGCGCTTTGCGCCCATCTCCCTCTCTTTTGACAGCTCTGCAACCTTAACCTTTATCGATTCCACCTGCGATGATATGCTGCGGTAGCGCTCTATCTCTTCTTGCGAGATGCGCGCCTTGGATTTCGAGGCGCGTATTTTTGATATTCGCTCTTTTTCCGCGTCCATTAGCGCTATTTTCTTGCTAAAATCAGATATCTTCAATTCGCATGCCTTTCGTTTTGACTGCGCGCTTTCCATTTCACCTTCTATGCCTTTTGATTGCTTTAATAGTGATGAAAGCTTTGAATCAGCTTCTGATATCAGCTTCTCTGCATTACTGAGCCCAAAATTCAACTCGTATTCTCTCGACGACACCGTTGAGAGCTCAGAGCGTGCTTTTGCTATTGACATCTCAATATCTTCAAGGGCCTTTGATGCACTCAGCCTCTCCTGCTCCAAAGACGCAATCTGAGGCTCTAATAGCTGCACGCTTACCCTCTGGCCCATGGATCCGCCGCTTATTGTGCCAGAGCGCTCTATTAGCTCGCCCTCAAGTGTTACATATCTATGGGCGCCAAAGCCCCTGCGCTTTGCCGCATCTATGCTTTCTACTATATATGTATCTGAGAATATGTAGTTGAATGCCTTGGCAAATTTGCCTTCAAACTTAACGTGCGATACAAGACTGTCTAACCCTTCGTCCTTGGATGGCTTTGATATAATACCATCTAGCGGTATAAACGATGCACGACCCAATCTCTTCTCTTTTAGTATCGCTATAGCCTTATCTGCTACCTCGGGGCTATCGACTATAAAGTAGCCGAGCCTGCCTGAAGATGCGGCGGCTATGGCGTTTGCATAATCGTCTGAGTATGTGCACAGCGAATAGGCGCGACCGTAAAACCCTTGCTTTAGAGCGCCTTTTAGTGCGTCATCAACCTTTTTCTCCGATCCCCCATACATCGCTATTTGCTCTCTTATTTTGAGCCGTTTTGTATCTATTGCTTCTATTGATTTGGAATGCTGATTAATCTTCAATTCAAGCGAAGAAACATTCGACTCCAATTCCGCTTTGCGAGAGAGGGTTAATTTTAATTTTGAGCGCAATTCTTCTGCGGCGTTCTTATTTAGATCAGAGAGCGCTTTTATCTGCGAGATTTCATCATTTATGCGCTTTAGCTCATGTGCTGACGATTTTATGTCCGCATCGAATCCTGCCATCTGGGACTCGTTTTCGGAGAGTATTTTCTGCAGCGCTATAATCTCGTTTTGGTTCTTCTCTACCGCTTCTAGAATGCTCGTCTCTCCGGCACCCTCCTTTAATATGTCCTCTATACTTCTGTCTCCAAGCTCTGATACTTTAGCCGCCAAATCGGCCTGTAGCGCGGATATTGTTGAGGCATGGGCTTTGTTTGCCTCCATAATCTTAGCTACCTCTTCCTCTCCCTGCTTTATTGACTGGTTTCGCTCTTTTATGCGCTCATCTACAGCCTGGGAGCGCGACTGGTTTATTGCAATCTCGCGTTCTATGTGCTCTATTTTCTTACCTGTTGAACTGGTTTCTATCGACTTGTCGTTTAGGTCCCTTGAGTGTAGGGCCTTTTCTGAAAGCATACTTGCAATTTCGGATTCGCCTTTTAGTATTGCACCCTGCAAATCGGATATCTTCTGTGCCAAGGCACTTGCCTTTATGGAACTCTCAGAATACTGCTTGCGGGCATCCTCTTCCCTATAAATTAGAAACGACACAGTTGCTTTTGACACAAACTCCTTGAGCTTGATATATTTTTCCGCATCCGCCTTCTGCTGCTCAATATCCGATAAAAAGCCCCTCTTCAAGTCCAGTTCTATTCCTGCCTCTCTTATGCTCTGCTCAACTCTCTCAAGCTCCTTCATGGAAGCATCGCGCTTCTCGTCAAATTCCTTTATTCCAGATGCAGCATCTATTAACTCCCGCCGGCCTTTGGGATTTAATTTCTCTAGATATGTAATCTCGCCTTGTGCGATAGTATTTGTCTCACTGGCATAGCACCGATAAGTGCGTAGTGCGTCTATTACGTCCTGCCTTCTTGCCCTATGCCCATCTATCTTATATGCTACCTTGCCACTCGATTTTATAACGCGCATGACTTCAAAGTTCTTATCTCCGGAGAATATCAATTTTACATACGCCTTGCTCACACCATTCTTTCCCTTAGCACGCACGTCTATTAGTTCGCTTGCCCTATTCACCCTGAGCCGCTTTAATGAAGTTTCTCCTAAGGCAAACATCAGTGCGTCCCATATATTGGATTTGCCAGACCCGTTGGGCCCTAGTATGCAGTTGAATCCGTTTATGAACTTTATATTGGCGTGCTTGAAGGACTTGAAATTGTGCACAATCATGCTATCCATGTATACTCTGGGCAAAAAATCACTGCTAATCGTCAGAATTTATTCTAATTTCAAGCTTTAATATCTTTCTTACTGTGGCGCATATACATTGTTGCCGCAAATTCTGCATGTTGTCTTTGCAATATCCCGACAAGGCGACCTTTTTTCACTACGCACATCGTATCTATGCCTTCGGATTCCATGTCCTGCAGCGTGTAGAAAAGGCTTCGATCTGAACTTATTGTTGCCAATTTAACACTTGCCTGCGCTATGCTCGTCCCCAGCTCATTGCCCTTTAAAATTATTGAGCGCAGCATACGATTTGAAAGCATCGCATACTGCCCGTTTTTTTTGGTAATTATGATATGGTTGTATATATTTTTTTTATAAAACATCTTGCGCAGCCTTTCAATTTTGACAGATGGTGGAATTATGTTAAATCTCCGCGTCATCGCATACGAGACGTTTATGTTATGCATCTGTTCTTTTATTTTGGCTGATAAAAGCTCGGATTCTGCTCCCCCATATATCAGAAGCGTGAAGGCAAAATTAAATATTATTAGAAGCTCGATGTCTGCGATACTGGACTCTGATAATATAATGTATGCGGTGGATATTGCAAGATATGCTACTGTTATTATGCGCCCAAGTTTCACCGCCTTCTCTGTGGCCTCTAAAAATCCCATCTTGCGCTGCAAATAAGCGCGGAGGGCTCGGCCACCGTCGAGTGGTATCCATGGGAGAAGGTTGAATATTCCAAGAAGCATGTTAAGCTCAAATAGCAGATAGAAATCCGTGCTTATGCTGCCTTTTGGAATTATCAGAGATATAATTAGCGTTAATATTCCAAGGCCGATGCTGGCCAGCGGCCCTGCAAGGGATATCATCAGCTCCTTTTTGGCGCTGAGCGCCTCATTGTCTATCATAGAGCCTCCCCCGAAAGGATATAAGACTATTCTCTTTACCTTAACTCCGAGCCTCTTTGAGGTAAAGGAGTGTGCTAGTTCGTGGAGCAAAACAAATAAAAAGAGCACAACGATTAGCAGCGCATCGTATAGTCCTAAAAAGCTAACAAATATCAAAAGCAGTATGAATGTCCAGTGAAGTTCTATCTTTATCCCGTTTATGCTTCCTATTCCAACTGCCGCATCCGCCATGATCCCCACACAACACGTATTTATTTATTCATTATCAATTAATAAACTATTTCTATTGTGATTATCATGGATGAGAAGCAGGATGAGAAAGGTTTGCGCTTTAAAAAATCTGAAAACTTCTCAGATTGGTATGTAGATGTTATCATAAAATCCGGTTTTGTTGACTACAGCCCGGTTTCCGGGATGATGGTTTTAAGGCCCGATGCCTATTTTGCTTGGGAGCAAATAATGGGTTATGTAGATAAGGAGCTAAAGGGCATGGGAGTACAAAATACCTATTTTCCGATTCTAATACCGGAGCATCTGCTAAAAAAGGAGGAGAATCACATAGAGCATTTCAAGGCAGAGGTAGCATGGGTCACCCAGGGGGGAGATAGCACTCTTGATGAACGGCTTGCTATAAGGCCGACATCAGAGACGATAATATACGACATCGTATCTAAATGGATCCGCTCATGGCGCGAGCTTCCGATGAAGCTGAACATGTGGAATAACGTTGTACGCTGGGAATTCAAGCACCCTACGCCGTTTCTTAGAACCAGGGAATTTCTATGGAACGAGGGCCATAGCATCTACGCTACAGAGCAAGATGCCCAAAGCGAGAGAGACGGAGTTATCCGCACATTTAAAGGCGCGTTGGCGGGCTTATTATGCTTGCCATGCATTGTGGGCAAAAAGACCGAACAGGAGAAGTTTGCTGGGGGAGTGGCATCATATAGCCTTGAGATGCTAATGCCAGATGGCAAGATGATACAGGGCCCAGATTGGCATTTTGATGGACAGAACTTCTCTAGGGCATTTGAGATTAGCTTTTTGAATAAAGATGGTAAAAAGGAGTACGCCTGGCAGAGCACATATGCCATAAGCACGAGGGTTTTGGGAGTTATGATCGCAACGCACGGGGATGATAAAGGTTTAATTTTGCCGCCTAAAATGGCGCGCATTCAAATTGTCATTGTTCCAATATACAAAAACGAGAACAAGACAATTGTTATGGAAAAGGCAAACAATATTAGGGAAATACTGGCTAAGAATTTTAGAGTGTATCTTGATGAAAGAGACGACGC
>JAJZLZ010000065.1 GCA_021850375.1 Microcaldota archaeon | reverse complement strand
CTTTTAGCTCATCGCGCTCTAACTGGTACTCCTTTTGCATGACGTCTGATGTGAGCTCGCTTTTTGTCAAAACACCAGATAGATCGATTGTGTATATATAGAGCGGCTCTTCGCCATATATCTTATCTAATATGAACATCTCGGGAAACTTTATCGAGGTCTGAAATGCCATATCAACAGCCGCCTGCCCAACTCCAAATTTGCTTATCTCACTTCGTATAAACGAGGAAAAGTTAAGAGAGCTTTGCAAATAGTTCATAAACTTCTCAAATTTTATGCGAAGTATAAATGTGGTTCCTACGTTGGAGAATATGGCCTCGTTTACGTCCGTTGGGTTTTGAGATGCGACTATTAGCCCAAACTGGTATTTTCGGCCCTCTCGAATTATCATTATCGCATCACTTCTATCATCGCTTGCTACCTTCCACGCCTCATCTAATACCACAAGCGTCTTTAGCCCTTTTGACTCCGCCCATCCCTCTGCCCGCATCACCTCCTTTAACGTCTGCAGTATAAATAGGGCAGCCATAGCCCTAAAGCGTTCATCAGCAAGAGAGGATAAATCTATTGCAACAAGGCCGGATACGGAAAGTTTTCCTATGTCTATTGTGCTCTTGCGGGCAAAGTAATCCTCCCCTTCCCTTGCAAACTGCCTAAGCCTATATATTGCATTCTCAAGTTCGCCTGGCGATTCAAATGTCCCCTCTTGCAATTTTTCCTGCAACAGAGATATGACATCTTTTAGCGTAGGTGCATCCTTATCCTTTGGGGGCTTTTCTGATATGTTAAATCCATAGTTTACATATGCCTGCTCTATGGCCTCTTCAGTAACTCTTCGCTGCTCGGGAAAATCCGCAATGTCGGTCAGTATCTCAAGTGAATTCATAATCTGCTTGGTTCTATCTATCGGCTTCATCATTGATAGATCCATTAGATTTATGTAGTCGCCTTTGCCTAAAGCAACCACAATCCCTCCGCTCTGCTTCACCCAAGACTTGTATTCTCCGGCAAAGTCTACTATTATGGCATTTGAGTTCCATATATAACTTGCGCGCACAAGAAAGGTCTTGACAAAATAGCTCTTTCCAGAACCGGTTATTCCTACAACTGCTATATGAGGGTTTGTAAGGTTTGCAAATGTCCATGTGAACGGTACCCCAAATATCTTCGTAGTACCTATAAATATTGCCTGGAGCGGGTCGCTCATTAGTATGCTAGATGGAGGCTCTGGAGGCCTTGAGATAAAGGAGCGCTTTGCTATCTCGTTGCTCATCACGCCCTGCAATTTCAATATCGTCATACAACTCCTATCAGAAATAGCAGAGAACGTATTTATATTTGAGTATTATACGCTGGAATTTTTTTCTCTTTAATACAGCACAACATTTTTGCCACATTGATATTTTATGGCAAATTTGTAGTGTATTATTTTAGCTCTGGCGATCAAAATAGGATGCGGTCTGCTCATAGCTAAGGGGCACTACAAAATTTATATTAAATAAGGTGTATAGCTCCCTGCCTATCACGCGCTGCAGGTCTAAATTCATAGGGCTCATCGCTATTTGCAGACCGCTAATCTGCCTTGTAAGCGCGTCCACCGCCGCCTTTTCGCTAATTCCTATCGCCGTCGTCTCTACATACATGACGGTGCCTATGGGCTTTTCTCCCCTTGATATGCGCTCTATTTTTCCCTGTATGACGTTTATCTTTCGCTGTATCTCAAGAACTGCAACGTCGCTGCCGCCAGAGGAATCGCTTAGCACCTTTGAGAGCTGGTATTCCTGATACGATCTTTGACCCTCAAGCTCCTCCCTAACATTCTGGACACTAAGCCCAGAGGATAAAACATTGAACTTAAAAGGAAATGTGATGTTTGAAACTGCACGCTCCCAATTGTCGGGAGCCTGTATCATCTTTTTCTCATCATCTTCTGTCTGCTCCTGCTTAAACTCGAAGGAGAATAGATTGCCAGACACATATCCCGTCGCATAGTACACCCCACTGATCTCTTTCACTACGGCGTTCTGCTCCTTGTTTATCTTATAATTTAGGGCCGGCTGGAATGTTATTCCGATTGCGCCGAACAAAAGCGATACTAAAAGATAATCAGCAAAGTTCAAAACAGCAAGCATTGCTATAGTCACAACCAGCATAAATGCGGCAATCAATGATAGCACTCCACCACCGAATTTAGATAGCATTGCAAAGCCGATTAGTACTATTATCATGCATAATGATAAAAACATAATTGCCTCTTCATCCATATCATTCCACCTCTCCCTTCTCGATTTTCCTTGTTATCTCCTCGCTTACAGTGGATGTTGGTATTAGATGCTCTGGCTCTACAAATTTTAATATGTCCTCGCCTACTGCAATATTTGGCACCACCCCAAGCGTCGATCCTATTCCGTTGATTAGATCCCTTGCCTTTTGCTGGGCTAATGTTATCGCTTCGTACTCCTTTGTGCCGCTCGCCGATATCGATGCATACGTAACCAGCTCTGTCGAAGTAGTAGAGCTTATATGGTCCAAAACCTTCTTCCACATGGCAAGCTTTCCCCTAACGCGCTCGATTTGATCTTTAGGCGCAGACTGCTGCATGAGGTTTGCCTCTTCAACTTCTGATGAGCTTATAGCCACCTTTATTTTTGTTATATACGATTCCTTGTCCATAATCCTAAGCGCGGTGCTATACTTTACCGGCTCGCTGCTTATCCCAACAAGCCGGCTCATCTGATATGCGAAGTTCTCCTTCTCCTCATCGCTCATTTCGCTTGCGGACACGTATATTGGTATGTTTACAAATGTGGTGGCTATAAAATCGGTACCGTGCTTTGAGACGATCGCATCATTTGTGGACGCAAGCCAGTATGGGGCCTGGTCGTTTAGTATTATGTTCTGCCTTCTCTGCTGTATAAAAGGCATCATCAAATAGGTATAGTATCTGGATGCAAATGCCAGTATTACAAATACCATCGCTATTGCGAGCATTAAAAGCTTAAGCAGGTCGTATCCTATGCCTCCGGGAAGCGATGCTATGATTGCAAGGCATGCCGCTGCCAAGACTAAAAACGCTATAAGCAGCAATATTTTGCTATTCATTACTACACCAACATGCCATAAGTAGTCATAAACAGCTAATATTTATATGCATTGTCATATAAACGACCTTATGCGGGAGGAGGCTCTATATGAACCTCCAATTAGCTGCGCGAATTGCTGTATAAAAGAGTATGTTACCGCTATTATCAATGCAGGATAGAATAGTATTAGCATCCAAAAGCCATTCAAGCCATTCTTTATCGTCTGCAAGCTGACCGCTAGAGGATTGTTTTGCGATATCGCTCCTATTGTTCCTGCACCGGTATTTGATATATACGACGCCTGCGCGTTGGCCTGCGACATTCCCTGAAGAACGCTCGTGCTGGTAAAGTAGTATGCAACAGAGAATAGGGAAGGCATTATAAGATAAAATCCAATAGCCATTGCAATCATAGTGCCTCCAAGGGCTCTTGTAGGCACAAGGGCGCGCAATATTACGCCCGGAACGAGAAACACGGGTATCGCGGCAGTTGCAAAGAACAGCAAAAGGTAGTACTCTGCATATAATAGGTATATCCCGTCAACTAGAAGCGAGCCTATTGCGGTCGCCGGGTCCATAAATAAAAGCTGCGCGACAATTGAGTAGGCATTTACAAATATGTTCGGGACTATGCCTATCGCATTTATGAAAGAGGAAACAAGCCCGCTGCCCGCGCCAGATATGGAAACGGATATTGAGGTCGCAAACGCAAGGTCAAAATACGTATTATACAATGACGCGTATAATGCCTGCGCCGAATTTATTGTCGAGGATATCAGGCTGAATGCTGTTGCATACGGATTTATTGTCCCGACGTAAAATCCTGGCAGAAGCCCAAACATCACCGCGCATATGTAGATGAATGCGCCTACAATTATGGAGGTGACAATAGCTTCATAAAATTCCGCCATCCCAAAGTTCCTTATCTTCGCGCTCTTTAAAACAACCCCGGCCATGAATATGGCAGAGGATAGTAAAAACGCCAAAAGAGCAGCTATTATCATATCCGGCAACCATTGCAGCCATTCGACATATACCTCTACATTTATTGGGCAGTACCATGGCTCGCTAGAGCTGATCTGGCTTGCAATTGTTGACGGCAAAAGACCGCATTCTATCTTCTGTATCTGCGAGGTTGCAACAGAGCTGACAATGTTGTGTGCAATGCCGCCAAACGCGTATGCTACTAGCGCTGAAGATAGCAGAATTATCGCAATAAATACTTTTGCTATTTTCATTTTTGCACCTATATTAAGCGTGTGAAGAGCTGCTGGAAGGAAACCTTCTGCCCCAGCGCGGATGAGAGATCGCTAACAAACATATCAACTATTATTATATTAAACGCTGGTATGAATGTGAGCCCCGCAAATATGTACCCCACCTCCGTAAATATGGGGGCGAATACCGCGCCCAAGGATTGGCCGGGCATTCCAACAGCATTTTGGAACGGAGTTATAAATGATAATATAAAGTCTGCTATAAAGTTGATGCTATTCGCGGTGACACTTATCGGATTTATATTGCTGGCAACCGTGCCGGAGGTGCAGAGCAGTGATTGTAGGCAGGCGGTGTTCGCGCTTACGTCCACAAAACCGTAGCTTATTGATACCATCAATGGAAATAGAAGCCCTATGCCTATGCCAAGCGCAAGCATTGCTCCTCCGAATGTGCGCAAGATTCCAAAGGTGCGCGATATTAGCCCTAATGTCACAAAAAATGAGAAGAATAAAAGGGAGGATGATAAAAGTATCAATTGCACCTGCGCTAATACAAAAAATGCAACCATGGCATCAAAAGAGTAGCGCAGCATGTTGGTGCCAAGAGCATCGAAGGGATTGGGGAATTTTATCTCCGCAAATATGTCATCTTGCGATGGTATTGGAAACACCTTTGCCTCTATTGATGGAGTCAGATACTTTATCGCCGAATATGCGTAGATATAATCAACCATCGTGTACGAGGCGTTATTGAACTGAGAGAGATCGCATGTTGAGAGAGTATATATTGTATTGGCGTTTGTGCAACCCTGCGGCACAAGGTTTGCCTTTGACATCGGCTGCTGGGGGTTCATTAACATAAATTGCAAGAGCCCTATGAATATTAGTATTAGGGCTATTGATATGAATGCCTCATATATCTGGTTTATTGACCATTGCTTCATGCCATTTAGCTTTATTGTAGGGCCAAGCATATACAGCATCGAAGCAATTCCTATTGTGGTTAGTGTTGCAAGTATTGCTATGTTTAGCCAATTGAGCGGATTTATCGGTAGCATAGAAGCATAGTTGACTGAAAGAATGGTGTATAGCGCGCCCTTCATCCAAAGGCCCATTAAAATAGAATTTGTAGCCATTAGCTCACCTTGCAAACCACATCTTTGATATAAACGACTGCGATGAGTAGCTGGTAGACCCTAGAAGTTTAGCCAAAAGGTCTGCGAAGTCAAAGGAGATAATGAACGCGACAACTATGTCGATTATTGCAAGAAACGACGGCTCAAAAACCTTTAATATGTAGTTATTTATAAGCCCGTAGGTGTTAAGCCCGAAAACAGATCCAAAGATATCACCGATTGCGCTCACCGCATAGTAAATGGAATAAGCGAAGTTGTTGGAATCTGAGATAGTTCCGGTGAATGTGCCGATTGTATTTGTAGTTATGGCGCTCTGCGCGCCCTGCGTATATGCCGCCGAGTTGTATGCACCAGATATTGAGATGTAAAATGAGCTAAAGCCCCCTAGCGTTACAAGCAGCAGCATGGGGAATAGGATGTAAAAGCCGATAAACATTGAAATCAAAACGCCACCCATAGCCCTAAACCACGGTATTGCGCGCAGAAATATCCCGACATATAAGAGCAGTGGGAATAGAGAGTACACAAGGCTTAACAAAAAGACAACCGAGAGCATAAATAGCAGCATGAGCGAGGTTATTGAGGATATCTGGTTCATCGCGGCTATCGAGAATGACAGCCCGGCTAGTGGAGAGATCGCAAAGCCGAAATTATTTGGCTCTATTTCTATTGAAATTGACTGCGCGGTGGACATCACGTATTTTATTATAGAAAACGTAAGCATCGCAGGTATTAAAGATATTGACGAGCCGGTTAGTATCGCGCAGTCGTCTACAAATACCGAACGCTCGTTTGTTATTGCGCCGCCGCTTATGCTCTGCGCTGCAAGAAATATTGAAGAGTACGTTCCTCCGATAAATATGATTATTATAATCAATGTGCCTATTGTCTCAAGCAGCTCTCCTTTTACCCTCTCTTTTAGGCTGCCCATGTTCAATATTGAGCCTACCATATAGAGAATGCCCATTATTATTAGTATTGTCATAATCACAACGGCTATCATGACAATCAGGCTGGAGGTGTCCAAATTTGACATGCCAACAGATGTTGCGGGTATCACTCCGCTATACTGCGTTCCAGCCCCTCCGCAAAAGCCTATTAGAGTCTGGGCGGCAAGCGAATTCACATTGCCTACAGCGGCATTTGCAAGGGCGCCAGCGCCTACTGTTGCAAAAACAAACGCCAACAGCATTAATCTAGCCTTCATTCTTGCACCTATACGAATTTTGACAGGCCCTCAAGGCTCGTATCTCCGCCCATAAGTCCCGACATACCGACGATCGCGGTCATTGTGATTATAAGATTCATTAAAGGTATAAAATATGTTATTACCCCTATAACCCCATACGCCTGCTCCATCTCCTGCAATGCATTGAGCGCTCCATCCTTTGGGCAGAAGAAAGGCAAATAATAAGAGCTTGAGGCGGAAGAGGATATGGCGGTCTCTACAAGCGACACCACGCCAGATGCCACTCCGCCTGCAGCGTTGAGATACAGTACGTCAGCCATCTCATCTGATAGCAGATGCGAATCAGTTGCGGATGTTCCCTGCGTATCTCCTACAGTGCCAGGCCAGCACCCATTGCTTGCGGCGATCTTCCACATGCTTGGCTCAACAAAGAAGTTTGCCTGATAGTTGCCGCTTCCGCTTGCGGCAGGGATATTTGTTATTGCATTAAACCCGTATACGCTACTTGCGCTAAATAGGCTACCGACCACAGGTATTGTTATTGGATTGTTGTTAAGGGTTAGATATTCTATTGAGAATATGAAAGGAAATATTAGTATTGCCCCAAGTGCGATTGCGATTAGCAACCCGCCCAGCTTTCGCGTGATAAATGTGCTCCTAAAGAGTATCCCTCCAAAGAGCAGATACGGCCATATATACAGCATAAGGGATGTAATCAAAAGCTGCGCTATTGAGCTCTCTGTTGATAGAGTTAGTAGCGTGCCAAGGCTGCCAAGGCTGCCGTATATAAAGCCAAAGCCCGCATATGGTGTGAACTTTATATTGAGCTTGACATATAGCTGCAGCGCTTTTTGGAAAAACGAGCTCGCCTGCGCAGGAGATGGCGGAGGCAGAACTCCTGGCGATGAGCCAGATGCGCCATCCGATCCGCTAGGTGATATTGTTGCAAGAGATGATACAAAGCATGGCGCGCCCTCCTCCTCCGGCGCAAAGCAGATATTGACCGTCGGGCTAAGGGAGGAGAGAAATCCTATGTATGAGTCGAATACGTATGCGGAGTTTAGGTTTGTAACGGTTTGATTTGTTATATTTGCTATTACAATTGCCGTCGCGGCAAGCGGATAATCCGCCTGGCCGGTAACTCCGCTTGGGCTATTAACAAGGCTGCACAGCCCATATAGCTGGTTTCCCGATGTAGTCGTAGCTCCAGAAAGAATGGAATTGTCCCCGCCGACAAGATTGAACTGCGAACCGCTCTCAAGGCCGGTGCACATAGAGGATATTGCGCTCGGGCTCATAAGAGTAGTAGATGACATGGCACTGTAAAATAGGCTTGAGATTGTCACTATTGCCCATAGTATAAGCCCTATTATAACAACAGTGCCAAGGAATTGATAGTACTCGCCCTTGGCCGACTCTCTTATAGCACCGTTGTTTAGAACTACACCGATGAAATACCATATAGCAACTATGCATACATCAAGCAAAAGAGCCGCAACTATCAATGGAAGCACATGGGCGCTCACTGTTGAATAGCTGGTTATTGCCATAATACTCACCAAAATCCTCCGGCACTGCCAAGAGTGGACTTCAAGGCGTTATATAGCCCTATCGCAAACCCTATTGTCACCGCAAAATCCAAAACAAACATCATAAGGGATGTAAAGGCAAATCTTGCTATCGTATCTATATAATACTTTAGAACCATCGGAACGTCAAGGAAACTCGCCGGGCCAAAGCCGATAAATACTGAAGGCACGTAGCTGCCGGCAGTTATTCCGGATGTCTGTGTGAAAAACGAAGACATTGCTGATAGTATATCTCCAAAGCCGCCGGGCTGGGGGGTTTGGCTAAAGAACGGCAGAACAGATATCTTATTTTGCGTAAATGCGGACTGCGCATAGATATATGAGGGGTTGCTAGCCGAGAATATCCATCCTATTGCATAGCTGTTGAATGCGATCATCATCGGATATATTATATACAGCGCAACCGCGATTGCGATGAGCGAGTTTGACGTATCCCTTAAATTATTGCTCGCAAAGGCAAGAGAGCGCATCGCAATTGCAATCGGTATCACAATGACAAATGCCGTGTATTGTATAATTGGTATCAAAAGAAACTGTATAAACAACAGGCTGGTTGGGATCATTATAAGGGGGCTGAAAACGTCAAAGAGCATGCCGCTTACAGTTGAGAACATGTAGCTGGCGTCCTGGCTTATCTTTGGAGATATTGAGATGTATCCGTTTGCCAGCTTGAGCCCAGAAAGGCCGGTGAACGACATCCAAGAGCTGGAGAATATTTTTGGCAGGTTAAGGGAGTTTGGCAGTACGCTAAACGAGGTTGGTATGCTGCTGATTACCGTCGCATATATTGAGTATGTCACGGATGTTGCATACACTTGGGTCAATAGCGATAGCCCTTGATTGAGCGAGATTGTTCCGATATAATATGCAGAGTATTGGAATGGATTCATCTGGGTATTTGTAAGCGATTGGCTGACCTGCGCCGAGACATTGCACGCAACTAGTGAAGAGCCGAGCAGTATCGCGATTATGAATGCGCTTATTATCGACTGCAATATCTCGAATCTAACAATCCCCTTTATCTTCTCCCTTGTATCGCCGGAGAGTATGTTGCTTATCGCATATGCCATACCTGATATCAAAAGTATTGTCAATATGAGCAGCACATTGATGTTTAGATAGCTGTTTGTGTAGTTCGTTACACCATACCGCGCGCACGTGTGGTTTCCCCGATCATATTACCTGTATCCTTCACACGCCAAGG
>JAJZLZ010000060.1:6810-9611 GCA_021850375.1 Microcaldota archaeon | reverse complement strand
TGAAGTGTTAAATACACATCTAATTTGTACACCTATACGCTTAGCTCAAAGTGCAGAAAAATATATATACAATAAGAGTTAGATAATAATTTAACAAGTGACAAAATGACATCAACAAAGAAATTAAGGGAGGCGGTGCGCAAGGGGATGGTTGATGCAATAGAGGATGCTATGCCTGAGATGCTTCGCAATTTTAACAAAGTTAGATCCCTACAAGACGATGCTGCTTCTATGCGCATGAGCGGATTTTTAAGATCAGGGCGCCAGAAGAGGAAAATTACCAAAATTACCTATAATAACGATTATAAGAAATCAGAGCAGGTTAGCAGGATGCTAGAGGGATTATATGAAGAATGTTCAGGAGCATGCAGCACAACTGGGGAATTTGAATTTAGGTTTGGAATGGATGCCACTTTTCTTGCATATCTACTAGATAAGAACGCAAAGCATGGCACGTTTACCCAACTAGAGATAAAACGGCTATTTGGGATCTATAAGAAGCACATGCCGTCTGATTCCAAGAGTGTAAAAAGGCAGCTAATGAACCTAGGCATGAGAATGTGAGTAATGCCTAAATTGCGTGAAGTAGATGAGGCAGGATGCTTATTATATTGTTATAAATTTTGATGAGCTGTGGCTGAAGGGTAAAAACCGGCACCAGTTCATAGAGCGCCTCATGCAGAATATAAAAAATGCCTTAGGTAAAGAGGAATACAAAGAGTTGAAATTAGAGCGCGACCGCCTTGTCATATATCCTAATGATCTAACCGATATAAAATCGCTGAAATTCAAATTGGGCAGGATTTTTGGAATAAGCAAGATTTGCACCGCAGCCATCTCAAATAGCACGATGGATGACATAGTATCGATTACATCAAAATTTATAGACAAGAGAAGATGCGTTAGGATAGTGGCGCACAGGTCTGTTAAGACGCTGCCTTTCACGTCAAAGGATCTAATAAGCTCATTTTTGGAGAACAAAGATGTGCATAAAATAAATATGGATATTAACTCCAAAGACATCGTTAGAATAAGCATAAAAAAGGATAAAACCTACATATTGTCAGATGTCTGCAATGGCCTGAGGGGGCTTCCGATCGGATCCTCGGGCAGTGCAGTTTCGCTATTGTCTGGTGGTATAGATTCTCCGGTATCATCGTATATGGCTATGCGCCGCGGGCTGAAGCTCATTTATCTTCACGTACATGGATTTGAATCAAATGACGACCCGCAGATAGACAAGATAGTTCGAACAATAAAGATACCATCATTCAACGGGGTTAAGTCCAGGCTGTATATAGCGCCTTCCCATATCTTTCAGGCTAATTCGCTTGGTGCAAAAAAGCAATACGAGCTGATATTATTCAAGATGTTTTTATATTCTCTTGCATCGCGCATATGCGAGATTGAGAATGCGCAGGCAATAGTAACAGGAGAGAGCTTAGGGCAGGTCGCCTCACAAACTCTTGGAAATCTATTTGCCGCATCAATGTGCAGTTCTAAATTGATAATACGCCCTCTAGTTGGCATGGACAAACAGGAGATAGTCGACATTGCAAGGCGCATAAAAACATTTGATGAGTCAATAATTCCATACAAGGATGTTTGTGCTATAAATCGGCATGGCATGGACTTAAATCCAAATGCCTCTGCGGTAATTGAGGAGTTTGAGAGATGCAAACTTCCAAATGCAGTGGAGCAGACAATCAAGCTGTCTCGAATAGTAGCACTAAGCATATAAGCTATTTATTTGCTTGCTGATATTATCTCAAATACCTCCTTCGCATTCCTTTCTATATTGTATTTGCTTCTAAAATAAGAGAGAATATTTTTGACATCGCGCTCCAGAAATTCATGCGCCATAGGGTGCTTTAATGCAACTGCTTGGCCCATGTCTATTATGCAGGGCATATTGTCTCTAACAAGCACATTGTACTCACTTAAGTCAGCATGTACAAGTCCGGCGTTAAAAAGCCCTTGGGCCTGCGCAATTATACTATCTAGCATATCATCAGGCTTGTCTATTTTTATATCCTTTAGCTTTGGCGATGGCATTCCATCAGTCCCTATAAATTCCATCGCAAGTATGCTCCTGTTGCACATATATGGCTTTGGAACGTTAACTCCTGCCCTATATGCTGCCTTGAGGTTTCCGAACTCCTTTCTGCACCAGATATCTATGATATTTGATTTTCCCTTTCTGATTCTGCTAAATCGCGGGTCTCCCTCTATGTAATCCTTCATGGAGTAAAATGAAGAAGTAGAGACGCGGAAGAATTTTATTGCAACAAGTTCTGCATTGCCTATGATGTCAGATTCTCCAGCTTCTGCCAAATATACATCCGATTCCTTGCCTGTTGCAATCGGGAAATCTATTTTTGATATAATGCGCTTGTTAAAGAATTTGCTAAGATATGTCATCGTGCGCTCGTTAAATATACCAAGGTCCGTCTTCTCCTGCTCGTGCATCATGTGCACATCTCGTTCCGGTTTTTTTCTCTTAGCCCTTGCGCGCGCCATAATATTACCAGCATTATCTTTGATATTCTACAATCTATATATGCGTGCTCATATTTATCTATGTTATAATGCGAATTTGAGCTAATTGAAAAATAAAAGCGCCGCAAATTTCTTGTGCACTATAGATTAGAAAAGTATAAAAGGGACAAAACCTATAATATATTAAATAAGCTTTTTGCGCGCGGAGATCTGGCACATAAATTTATTGCGTTTGGATCTACTGAGATTGTGCGCGAAATTAGGCAAAGTGATAAAATGAGTATTAGTGATTACAATAAGCC
>JAJZLZ010000060.1:5060-6800 GCA_021850375.1 Microcaldota archaeon | reverse complement strand
GAGAGCGCAGCTATTATTTTTCTGCAAATCAATCTGAGCAGTCCGCAATATTAAGGAAGCTTGGCGGCCTTTTAAGGGGCAATGTGGAATATAGTTTTGCGCATGCAATCAGCGACATAGCGGGCATGGTGGAATCAAAATGGCTTGAGAACACAACGCGGAATTTAAAATACGATGCCATAAACCCGCTACCAATAAACAAATCAAAGCGGCAAAAATTATTCAGAGATTATTCCTGTATATCAGTATCTGCAAAACGCCTGCGTGCGCGTCTGCTTGCAACACCGAATATGCCACCGGAGATTGTAAAAGACATTAAGAACATAGATGCTATGCACAGCGCTATAGCGCTAGTCTGGGCCACTCAAAAAGGCATGCATGTGATGCGTTCAAACATCGCATACACTCTAAGGTGCACAGGCGAGAACAATAGCATGCTAAATAGCCTTCTTAGGGAGATAGACGAGAGGATTAAAGCTAGATGAAAAGATATGCACGAATTTGTATAATTTGTATACTTAGATCCTAGCAAATAGAATAGTATTTAGGCAAATGCGTTTGCTCACCTTTATAAACTTTCCTTTTCATATATATCTGGTGTTAGGATGCCAAAGGCTGACGCTAAAAGAACAATAATAACAATAGACCCAACGCTAGAATGGGAACGTAAATTAAACTATTTAGAAAAGCAGTCGGGCCTTGAGATATTTAGGGCCATATACTGGGGTATATTCCTATTTATCATAGGCATAATGCTTGTAATCGCAAGCCAGGGAAGCATGAATTTAGCAACGCTTGGGGGATGGCTGGTAATAACGCTGGCATTCTTCGTGATAATATACGGGTTTGTGCTCTCATTGCACTATAAGTTCCTAAAAAAGCATGCATAATATTGCATATAAAAAGCTGAAGCGACATGAAAAACATATACGAGAGCAGGCACTATAAGCTGTACATACTAATACCTGTACTTTTAATGCTAGCTAGCATATACTTCATCACGAAGATACAGTTAGACTCAACATTAAGGGGAGGGGTTAGCATACAGTTGCAGACAAACCAGTCAATAAACATGCGCACTCTAACTGGTATGATAAATTCCAACATAACCGGCGCCCAGGCGAGCGTATCTAAGGCTGCTGACGGGGTAGCCATAACGCTAACAGAAAACACCAGCCTATCCTCTGCCCAGGCATATCTGCTTGACGCATATGGCGCATACAGCAACTACAGCGCCGCGTCTGTCAATTTAACTGAGTACCAGCAGGAGATAAAATCGCAGCCATACAATTCTACTCTTGCCACTCTTGAGGCTAGTGCATCAAAACAGTCAAATTCGTCCATAGAGCAGATGAACAAGTCAATAACTTCTGAACTATTAGCATTAAAGCCCATAATAGGAAACGTGCACTACAACAGCAGCAGCTATGGGTCTGCAATAAGCGCTGCGCAGCTGGCATACTCCAACGCATCAACAGCCTATGAAAATATTGTTATATCAAAGCTAAAGGGGATTGTGAAATTCAGCTCCTACTCATACAACGAGGTCACGCCGACATTGGGTGCGTTCTTCTTGCAGCAGATGCGAAATATAATTATAGCATCGTTCATTGTTGTTGCGATTGCGGTGTTCTTCATATTCAGAACTCCAATTCCATCATTTGCCGTTGTGTTTGGCGCGGCAAACGATATGTTGGTCGCTTTGGGCGTCATGGGGCTTTTGGGCATACCGCTTGGAAT
>JAJZLZ010000060.1:0-5050 GCA_021850375.1 Microcaldota archaeon | reverse complement strand
TGGATGCTTCTTGGGTACTCGATAGATACTGACATGCTATCTAGTATACGCGTACTAAAGCGCAGCGAATTCACCCCCGAGCAGCGCGCATATTCATCGTTTAAGACGGGCACAACAATGACTCTAACAGCAATACTCTCATTTAGCGTACTTTTGATAGTCGCATACGTCGCATACATACCTACATACATCGAGATCTCAGCGGTGGTACTCGCGGGCCTGGTTGCGGACCTATTGACCACATGGCTTGGTAATATGCCGATGATACTGTGGTATAAGAAGAGGAAGGAATCTAGGTGAATGTAAATGGCCGCACACAATAACATTTCAGCGTATATAAAAGATCGCAGGATATTCCCTCTAATAATAATCGTAGTTGCGCTTTTGGCGCTGGATATCGTATATGGCGTGCACTTTGGCATAGAGTTTGTTGGAGGAACGCAGATACCTATAACCCTTGAACATCCTGTCAATATAACAACGATGACTACACTAATATCTGCACTGCAGCAGAGGGTGTCAACCTTTGGCTTAAAGCAGGTGACTGTTGAGGGAGTAGGAAGTACGAATGTATATCTCACAATACCCACTATCTCGCAGACGGAAGTAAATCAGACCATTGGCATAATAGAGAGCCAGGGCAGATATCAGGGAATAGTTGACGGCAGGGAAGCGATAAACGGGACCGGCATATTAAAGGGCAGCATAGGGCAGATACCTGCCAGCGTATCAAATGGCAGCGTTACATGGACCGTTACGTTCTTTATAACTCAGTCTGCATCTTCGCGTTTTAGCAGCGCGATATTTGGCCAGGCAAATAAGCCTATTTACATGTTTTTGGATCGTCCTACAAGTGCGGTCATATTAATAAACAGCTCGGAGATAGGCAACACAAGCGCAGGAATATCTGAGCAAAAAGGCTTAGCTGATATGCAGCAGGCGCTCTCCCTAAAAGGCGACAGCCTTCCAATAATAGCATTATCAAACAGCAATTCTAGCATCGCAGCAGCGCAAGCAGAGCTTAAGAGGTATAGATCAAACTACTCTCAGCTCATATACAGCTTTAATGTAGCAAATTCGTTAATAGGCTATGCATCAACATTAAATTACACATTAAAAGCGGAATCAAAGGCAAACATGACCCCGCAGATATTGCAGCTCACCGCAAACGAGAGCGCGGTCAACACATGGCCGGCCGTCGGGCTTTTGACTTCTCCTGTGCTAAACCCTTCCATAACAAACGGTTCACAGAGCCAGCAATATGAAATATCCGGGGCTGCGCCATCAAGCTTAAATACGCAGCAGAGAATAGCCTATGCCAATTTGCAGTCAAAGACAATAGCAAGCATACTAAACGGAGGCGCCTTGCCTGTCTCTATAATAGTCGGAACACCTAGCGTCGTTCAGCCGACACTTGGCAACAAATTTTTATATCTTAGCGCGATAGCATTCATACTTGCAATTCTTGCGGTGTCCTCTTTCATAGTCATACGCTACCGCAAGATATTTCTAATTACACCAATTTTGATAACAACGCTAATGGAGCTGTTCATAATAGTATCAATCATAGGCCTTGTTGGCACTATCGATCTATCCGCCGTTGCCGGGATGATAGCGGTTGTAGGAACCGGAGTTGACGCGCAGATAATAATAACAGATGAGATATTAGAGCACGGAGGCAAGGGGACTTCGGCAAAGAGCATTCTTAGCAACGCGTTTTATGTGGTATGGACCGATGCGGCCCTTTTGGTGATCGTAATGCTGCCGCTATTTTTCTCGACATCCCTTGTGACGGTCGTCGGGTTCTCAGAGTCTACAATTATTGGAGCCATACTAGGAGTGCTAATAACAAGACCCGCATACAGCGCTATAGTCAGCAGGCATTTCTCAGGGGAATAGGAATTTGTATAGCCTAGTAGGATAAATATATTACTAATTATAATATGCGAAGTGCAAAAGCGTTGTTGATAATATGCCGATATTCTGCCCTATATGCAATAAGTCAAGCGCCCAGAGCAGGTTCTTTGGGGCTTTCTGCGAGAGCTGCATGGCGCAGAAGCTAAAGCGCGAGATACCAAAGCATGCAAGAATCTACCAATGCCGCTTCTGTGAGCGATTAAAGATAAAGGGGACGTTTTACGACTACGACAAAAATTCACTGGGCAGGGCGCTTAATGTCGCAATGGGACTAAAGGACGCAAAGGTTATAGTTGAAGACTTCAAGAGCGGATGGGCCGACGTAAAGATAATCTTTCACAGGGAGGGAGAGAACATAGAAGTGAAGGCCGGCGTATCTGTCAAGGTCGCGCATGAGACATGCCAAAAATGCTACAGGATTTCTGCAGGCTACTATCAGGGTGTCATACAGGTTAGGGGCAATCGGATGAAGATGGAGCGCTTTGTCGAGGGACTTAAAAGGTATGTCGAGAGAAGGGATGGCTTTATATCAAAGATTGAGGACCAGCAGAACGGCTATGACATATATGTGAGCGACAAATCCGTAGCGAACAGCTTTTTTGTGGAGCGCAAGATAAAAGTCGAGAAATCCTTTAGGTTTTATGGGATGAAGCGCGGAGTCAAGTTATATAGAAACACATATGCTGTGCATCTATAAATCTATATCTATTAGCATAAATTTGGGCAATATCTTGGCAAAAATCAATGGGAAGCCCTATCCATGCTCTTATATTTTCTATATCAGCCTTGTTTTGAGGCGATTACTATCGTCGATGCCTTGAGCGATGTCCCCTTGGCCTTTGCCATCTTCATTGCCCTTGCGGTGTACTCTGCCATATTCTCTGCGATTATCATCTTCAAAGCGGCGCTCACCTCTCCGCTCTCAGATTCTATTCCCGCAGCGTCTATTAGCTCATGTAGGTCGCTGTCTTTTAGGGCCTTTGCAGCAATGGTGCGCATTTTCGCGCGCACTACACCTGCTGCGCACCTATTCTCTACTCCCTCCCAAATCCATCCCATTACACCACCCAATAATCTATCTGTTATGACCTATATTTATAGATTTTGCGGAAGTGAGGCTATAGTATATAAATCTGACCTTTTTTTATGCCAAATATATGGCGAAAAATGCAATGATTTTGGATGATATTTTAATCTACAAGCCCAATATGCTTAATGTTTATTTAAATCGCATCTAATCTCCGATGCTGCCTGGGTAAATATAACTAAAATTTTATGTTTTATTGCCGCACTAAAAGCTTAAAAACGTGTTCTACATTTATTAATATATGATCAGGTATATGAACATAATAAAGCCCCTGCTAGCTGGAGCTATATTTTTCTTCCTGGCAATCTATTTCACCTTTTATTTTAATCCTACGCATGCCCTTGGGACGTTTTTATCCTCTCCATTCAACATGAGTACCGAGCTTTCAAACAACGGAATATACTACAACTTATATCTTCCAACAATACTAATTGTCATGATTGGATTGTATCTAAAGAACTTCAATAAGGCATTTGCGAGAAAATGCTCGCTGCGCGCGATATTTCTGATAAGCATACTTGCAAGCTATATCAAGTCAATTGGAAGCATGATATACTATAGGGGATATGCAGATTATGGCATATCGCTTGGCACTTCCATAATAACACTATGCTTTCTTGCGGCTTTTATAATCTCATTGGAGGTCTACATAGGACAAAAGGAGCATACGATGCATCTATATGGGCACTTTCTATTCTCAATTTTAACTGTGCTTGTTATTGTTTTGGCCGCTCTAATGTTTCTGTCATTTTTCACGACATCAAGCTTTCTTGTGCATTTGATGGGCCTTTTGGCGTTTATAATAGTATTTGTGCCGTTCTACGAGCGCCACAACATACGGCTCTTCTTCAAAGAGGAGGAGGATAAAATTGCAAAAGTTCTAAAAGAGGCGCATCAAAATGCCTCAATAAATAAGTAGCATATATAAATTTTATTATCCATCATATAAAATGTTGATTAGATGCCTTTGCGAAATTTTAATTATGCAGCAATCTCTCTCATAATGCTGGCAGCAGTATTTCTTCCCCTATCAAGCGCGGCGCAGAACGGATATGGGACATCAATGGTGTATGTATCTCAGAATTCCATTAGCCTAACTCCAAATAGCGTCGCATATTTGACATACAATGTCATCCTAAAAACCGGCCTTACCTGGGGCACTACAATAAACATAATAAACCAGAGCGAGCTCTCATCCAACGGCATATACATAACTCTTAGCAGGGCGAGTTCCGAACCTACATTTAGCGGAGTTATGACAATAAACGCATCAGGTGCAGCAAGGGTTGGAAACTACACTATAGGCTTAAACGCCACGGGAGATGATCCATCTCAAAATGTGGCGGTGCTCAAAATAATAGTATATGGGAAATCTAATATTACGCCATCCAATTCCACAACAAATGCTACAAAGCAAAGCACAACAATCTCTCAAAATATCCAGCATGCATCAAGCGAGTCCACATCCTCTTTAACCTCTCAGACCAGCAACACGATAAATACGCCCGCAGGAAACGGAGCAAAGGGCTTAGATGGCGAGATATACTATATCATAGTGCTTGCTATTGTGATTGTCCTGCTGCTTGCACTGCGGATAAAATTGGCTAAGCCAAAAAATGCAAAGCGCTGATATAGTGCAAGCAAAGCGGCTGGTTTTAAATGTTGAAGGAAAAGCGCACATGCCTTATCTGCGAGAGAATGTCTTTTTATGTCTAACTTTTTGTTAATGCTGCAATAAATCTGCATTGAATAAACCATACATATCAATAGATAAGTATTTAAGCTATTGCATAATACTTTGCATAAGTATATATATGGGTAAAGCGTAATTACTACGTTGCTGTGTGGTGAAATGCTCAAAATAACAATAATACTTGCAGTAATGCTTTTAGTATTTGGCTCCTTTGCACTGCCTATTGTGGGAGCGCAGAGCAGCCAGGGAACAATAGGCTTAATATGCCAGGGTTCATCCGGCGAACGCGGCTACTCCGCATGCAGCGGAGGCGGCGGCACAACGCTCATCACAATGTGCATACCTTCGAGCAT
>JAJZLZ010000042.1:9520-9922 GCA_021850375.1 Microcaldota archaeon | reverse complement strand
TATAAGAATAGAAAACGATGCCCGTGGTCTATTTCAGACCCCTTGTATATAAAGTATCATGATGAAGAATGGGGAGTTCCGATACATAACGATAAAAGGCTGTTTGAATTTCTTATACTTGAGGGCGCCCAGGCAGGCCTTAGCTGGCTAACCGTCTTAAAAAAGAGAAAGAACTACAGGAGTGCATTTGATGGCTTTGACTATAAAAAGGTAGCAAAATATAGCGACAATAAGATAGATATGCTGCTGCATGATTCTGGTATAATAAGAAATAAATTAAAAGTAAACTCAACAGTAAATAATGCAAAGAAATTCATAAATATTCAAAAGGAATTCGGTAGTTTTGATTCATATATCTGGCAATTTGTTAATGGCAAGCAGATAAAAAATAAATTGGATAGC
>JAJZLZ010000042.1:0-9510 GCA_021850375.1 Microcaldota archaeon | reverse complement strand
CGCAAATACCAACCCATACTTATGAATCTGACACAATGAGCAAGGATCTGTTAAAACGGGGGTTCAAATTTGTAGGAACTACTATATGTTATTCATACATGCAAGCAACGGGCATGGTGAATGACCATATAACTTCGTGCTTTAGGTATAAGAAATTGTGAAAGAATATAATATTCCTTATGTTTTATCGCATACAATGCACAATGTTTATCGTACTAATAATGGTTGAGTATTATAATTGTGTGATTAGGAGTAGAGTTGAGCATTTTAATATCTGCAAATGACGAAAAAAGTGCAGTTAAAAAATAGAAATCATATAGGCCAAAGTTCTTGTCAGCAAAACGCCATTTGGAAACAGAGGATACTCAGCATATTTTAGCAACATTAAAGGAAACGTTATGGGGCCATGTCAGGTCAAGACAGGGGCTTAAACCTTTAAAAATGGTTTAAAAGAGAATGTTTTAAAGATTTGAATGTATAATATTGCCATGTGATATAATGCCACTTGAAGGAACTATATGTCATATATTTGACGATAAAAGGATACTGCTGAAGAAGGCATCAAGAGCAATAAGCAAAGGCAAGTGGAACGGGCCTGGCGGGAAAATTGAGCCAGGAGAAACGCCAGAAGAATCTGCTAAACGAGAGGTTTTAGAAGAAACCAACCTTAGCGTGAAGGATTTGAAGAGACATGGGGTTATAAATTTTTACAATGACGGAGGAGAGGAGGTAAGCTTTATTGTCCACGTATTTTCAACAAATAATTTCACTGGAGAGATAGTTTCCACAGAGGAAGGAGAGGTCAAATGGTTTGACAGAAACAAAATGCCAAGAAATGAGATGTGGGACGATGACAATTATTGGCTGCAACTTGTTTTGGATGGCAGAAAATTTGATGCTGATTTCTACATAGACAAAGACAAAATGGTCTGGAAATATTCGATAATTTTCAGATAAATAAAAAAATAGGCGCATGATCGCGTTTTCGCTTAGAAATTTGTGTAAAGCAATAGGTATATGCGTAAAACAGTTAGGCGTCGACTTGAATAGTGCGATTTTTGAATTCAGAAAATACTAACAAAAGGCTGATTTGAATTCCAGAAGTGTAAATTCCGGTTACTTAGACTCATAGTATATTGCATATTGCTACATACAATCTCAATAAATATTAGAGATTTCCAGCTCAGTTTGTTAGAGCTATATAAATTACTACGCCCCTAGCTTTAGTACGTGTTTTAAGAGCACTTCTTCTGGTTGTGCTCCCTCCAAATGCACAGAATCATTTATGACCGTTCTGGGCACACCCATAACATTGTATCGTGTTGACAACTCCATAAATTCTTGGGCTTCTATCATTGCTGCGCGTATCTTGCCATTTTCCATGGCGAACTGATGAGCCAGCCGCACCGCACGCGGGCAATATGGACACGAAGGAGTCACAAATATCTTGATATCAATAGGTTTGCTGACCTTCTTGAGCTGTTCCTTTGTGGCATTAGAAAGGCTCGTCACGCCTTTTGAGGCCTCTACTATATCCTCAACAAGTGAAGAGAATTCATAACCAGATGGTATGCCAAAATAAAGCACATTGTAGATTTTTTTGCCCCCAACTACAATAGCAGGCACCTTGTCTACCCCTAAGAACTTAGCTTCCTTCTGGTCCTTATTTATGTCATATATAGTAAGCGTTATCCTCTTATCTAATGCTGCAAGTTCCGTCACAAGGTCCATAGTTGCCGTGCAATACGGGCATTTCTCACTGGAAGGATCATGAAAAAGCAGCAAAGTTACTTTTCCAGACATTTCCTTCGCAAACACTTCCAACACCTGCCTTTTGTTCTCATCATTTATAAAAGCCATTTAATCTCCTTTTATTATAAATTAAAATCTTACCACATATTGGACCTAAATATAAGTCAATCAAAGAGGTCTTTAAGCCGCATAATGCCCCCAAACCATTCTTCCCCGAATGCCTTATACTCCGCCACAGCTTCACGGCCACTTTTGGTTATCTTATATTGCCTGCGTGACTTCTCACCTCTAGGCCTTCTAAAGGCAGGTATTATGTAGTTCTTTGCACTTAGCCATGCAAGCGATGGATACACAGCTGCAGGCCCCGGTTTCCACAAGCCGTGCGACCTCTCTGATATCTCTCCCATTATTTCAAAGCCGTGCATTGGCTTTTTCGATAACAGAAATAGTATGTATGGTCTCAACATGCCTTGAGGTATCATATTTACCCTAAAGGGCCCGCATTTACAATATTGCTCCGTCATCAAATCATTATATCAGTTCTTATATAGTAGGTTATATAGAGATAGATATATTAAACTTTGCTTTCACTAAGAACCGATGCATTTATTCATATACTGCCTCTACTATTAAAATAAGACAAACAAAATAACAATTATTAAAGAGATTGATGCAAAATATAAAATGCCGTGTATTGTATAATTAATGAGATGTAGATATGCAAGAAAATGAGCCTATTAAAAACAACGAGCACAAGAAAGCGCATGGTGGCATCAGCCATAACGCATCGTTAGATGGATCAAAAGAAGCGCAGCATGGCGGCAATTTAGAAAGGGCATTATCAAAAATAAGCAAGCATAGCTTTCTTAGCGCGTTTATCTTCTATCTTATAGTAAGCATGGTAATCTTCTATCCCCTGATGGCATCATTTGGGGGCAGGGTTTTTGGGTTTAGCAATAACGCATATATGAACCTATGGATATCGTGGTGGAGCACATACGCGCTCTTCCACCATGCCGCATTATTCCACACCAATTTGATATACTGGCCAATAGGCACTGCGCTGCAACCAGGATATACTCCGATAGAATTTGGATTTACGGCAGGCGCATTGGGATTTTTAGGTGTTGTTTCGGCATATAATTTGCTCTATATTCTAAGCTTTGCGCTATGCGGGGCAACGATGTATCTGCTTGCCGAGTATTTGATCAAAGATAAGAGAGCTGCTATGGTTGCAGGTGCAATCTTCGCATTCAGCTCTGCGCATATATCGCAATCAGGGAGCATAAATAACATAATGATATTCTGGCTTCCCCTGTTTGTATACTTCACGCTTAAAACAATAGATAAACAAAAGGACTACCTGAATATTGTCGGTATGTCGCTTTCTTTTGCACTTTTGGCGCTTAGTGCAAGTATAGCGCAGGACCAAATGGCGCTGTTTGCGCTCATCGGAATTATACTCTACTATATTATTTCAAAAGAAAGACGTTATTTTGTATTGAATCTGCGCTTTGCCGCAAATATATTGCTCTTTGCAATCATAGCATTTGTCTTTGGCTCGATAATATATCTTCCGCTGCTTCAAAGCAGCCATACCATAAATAACAGCATTGCAATAACACAGGGAGCTCTGTCCTCTTTTAGCATAGCATCTTATCTAAATCCACTACATAGCTCACTGCAAATATATGACCTTCAAATAGCATCCAATTCAAGCAGCTATGTGCCTTTTGTACCAATAGATGTGGCGTATGTTGGCTTTTTATCTTTGATTTTAGCTATATATGGAGTATACAAAAACCGCAAATCTTCAATTTGGCTGGCAGTTTCGGCAATAATCGCCGCAATAATGACTCTTGGATTTAACTTTTTGCCAGGCGCATACCTCGCATATCTACACATGCCAATAGTGGGCGTTGCATACCCGGAAACATTCTTCGTGCTATTTACTATGGCCCTTGGAATCCTCTCTGCAATGGGGTTCAAAGAGATCTTGAAGGCACACTTTAACGGCCATATTGGGATTAAAAACCGCAGCTATTTAGCATACGCCATAACGCTTCTGGTGATTGTGGCGATAATACTTGACTTCTATGTGCCATTTCTTGCTACAAATAGCATTTCATACACGTCAATTAATCCTCCAAAAATATACAGCCTTCTGCCGCATGCATCCAATTTTTCGGTACTATCCCTTCCTGCTCTGCCTACAAACACTACAAACCCGTATTATTACATGGCATCTGGCACATACTACACCTCAATATCCCATGCGCCGATAGTCGGAGGATACATCGGGGTTCAAAACAGCTCCCAATACACGCTCTTATACAATCTGCCGCTAGTGGTGCAGGCATATAATCTGCAAAACACGGGCAGCCTTGATTATTCATCCCCTATATATCAGAATATATCAAATGAGACGCTGCTCACATTATACAACTACGGCACAAGCTACGTAATCTTAAACAAGAAGGCGTACAACGCGTCAGAACTTGACAGCATTGGAGTATATCTAATAGAGCTCTTCGGCGCACCGATTCAAAACGACAACCAGACTGCGACTTTTAGCACAAAAAGTGCGGTGTACAATTCAATATACAAAAGCTATGTGGCATACCCTGTCATAAAATACTGGAACGGAACTGCGGCATTTGTGAACGGGAGCGCAATAACTGAGTGGCATCCCAGCGGGCCTGGCGCAGTTGTAGTATATTCGCCGTATCAAAACCAATCCGCCGCATCATCCGCATACGCAATAGATTACATAAATACCACAATTAGCTTATATGCGAGCGCCGCCTCGCCGGAGAATATGACGCTTGCAGAGCTTGTAGGCAACAAAACGGAGGCGATAGGCACGATTTTAGTTGGCAAATCCCTTAAGCAATACAAAATCAATGCGCTTCTCCCATCAGGACCTATAGGCTCTAGCATCTTTTTCATCAAAGAGTATTCAAACGACCCAATATCAGTAGCGGATATATCATTCTCAAGGTCGTAGGCATGGAGAGTCTATCCATAATAATAGACAGCAGGGAGCGCAACGATACGATAATAGATGGGCTTAGATCCGCTGGCGTTTTGATTAAGGAGGCGATGCTGCCTGTCGGCGACTATGCGTTATCGGATAGGGTTTGCATAGAGCGCAAGACTATTCAGGACTTCGAGAGCTCTATTATAAACGGCAGGCTCTTTGAGCAGCTTGCGCGCCTGCATGATGCGTATGAATGCCCTATGCTTTTAATAGAGGGAGATGAGAAATTACATAGGCTCCATGGCAATGTGATAAACGGAACGATAGCTTCTATTTACATTGATTATAAAATATTAGTAGTATACACCAGCGACCCGAAGGGCACAGCAGAAATTTTGCATTATTTGCTAAAGCACGAATTAGACTCTAAGATATCGCTTTTAACATACAAAGGAAGCGCAAGGGTATTCACATCAGACCAATACAAAGAGCGTATAGTGGGAAACATACCAGGAGTTGGCCCTTTAATATCTAAGCGTTTGCTTGAACGATTCGGCAGCATACGCGCTATAGCAAACGCCAGCACAGAAGAGCTGATGGCAATTGATAAAATAGGGGAGGCCAAGGCAGGCAGGATACGCGATGCATTGAGCGGGGAGTATAACAAGCAGTAGATTTGGCTGTTGTGTTTTTACATTATGCAAAATAATTAAATAGTATTTCATGTATCTTTAATACATGCTGTTAAAATTACGAAATCTTGACTACTACAAAAAATGGGCAGTTATTGGAGTGATTTTAGGTATAGTTGTAGGCATATCATCACTTCTTATATACTATGCAATAGTATACGTTACGCACTTATTATTGTTCGAAATAGCAGGCTATAGTGCACCAACCCCATTAGGCGAAGGAGGCTCGCTCACATATGTATACAAGATGGCGCGGCCATATATGATACCAATAATACTTGTCGCCGGCGGACTGCTCAGCGGGATTATTGTCTACGGCCTTGCGCCTGAGACTGAGGGGCACGGCACCGATGCCGCAATATCCGCATTTCACAACAGCAACGGGGAGGTACGGGCGCGCGTGCCATTTGTAAAGCTAATATCCTCCGCAATAACTATAGGCTCTGGAGGCAGCGCGGGAAGGGAAGGGCCAACTGCGCAGGTATCTGCAGGAATAGGATCAATAATAGGAAAATTCATAGATATTAATGAGAATGATAAAAGGCTCATGACTGCAATCGCCGTAGGCTCTGGAATAGGCGCTATCTTTAAAGCGCCGTTTGGAGGCGCACTGCTATCTGCCGAAGTACTCTATAAGCGCGACATGGAGGTGGAAACAATATTCCCTTCTATAATCGCAAGCTCCATTGGCTTTTTAATTTTTGGGGCGTTCACCGGATACAACCCCATCTTTGGCTTTAATGCACCGCAGATAGAGAGTATACTGCCGTTCTTATTTAACGCAGTAGGGATAATCGCATTTATAGCAATCGGATTTATGTCGGGTCTCTTTTCGCGCCTATATATACGCATATTTTACGGAATACACGATCTTTTCAGAAAAATTAAAGTAAACAACATGTTCAAGCCAGCAATAGGCGCGGCAATAATGTCTATTTTCGCACTCGCATTCCCTCAGGTTCTAGGGATAGGATATGGGTGGGTGCAGCTTATGATGAGCGGCAATCTTGCGGCATTTGTTAACACATACGGCATGCCGCTGTTTGTATTCTTCTTCCTGCTTGCTATCGTCAAGATAATAGCGACATCACTATCAATTGGATCTGGAGGATCTGGAGGCGTGTTCGCACCGGGCATGTTCGCCGGCGCATCATTTGGAGTTGCTATAGCTCTGATCATGCACATACTGCTCCCTTCAATGATATCAACTATATACATACTTCCGCTTGCCATAGTTTCAATGCTCTCATTCTTTGGAGCCGCAGGCAAGGTGCCAATAGCAGTAACTATGATGGTCAGCGAGATGACCGGCACTCTCATGCTGCTCCCATTCGCTATGATATCAATCGCTGTTGCATACATAGTATCTGGAGAAAAATCCATATACAGATCTCAGGTGGCAACTAGAAAAGACTCACCCGCACACATAAATGACTATAGAGTACCGGTGATAACCAATATACGTATAAAAAAAGAGATGTTAAATGCATTCTCTTTGTCGCCTTCTGATAAGGTATATGATGCAGTGTCTTTTATGAAGCGCAGCTCTCTTAACGCAATACCTATTTCCAAGAATAGCAGGCTTTTAGGCCTGCTAAAGCTCTCTGATGCACTAGAAAGTACTGATCGCACCGGAAGGATATCTAAAATGATAGGTACCAAAAAATGCTACATCAAGCTAAACGACACTGCGGAGAGCGCATGGAAGTTTATGATAGAAAATGGCGTTATGATATGTCCCGTAGTTGAAAACGGCAGATATATGGGTTTTGTGCGCATGCGTGACATACTTAATGAATTTGAGAGTGTTACTAATAAAAAGGTGAGTAAATAGGTTTATTTGACAAGAGCGCGCCGGAGTTTCCTTCAGGGCTCATATGGCTAAATTTGCAAGAGCCGCTAAGTCTTAATTTGCTCAAAGGCAGCATAATTGTTATAGATTTCTGGACGTACTGCTGCATAAACTGCGTGCACATGGCCGCAGAACTAAAGAAGCTTGAGGAAAAATACGCCGGCCGCCCGGTAGTATTCATCGGTATACACAGCGCAAAGTTCAAAAACGAGGCGGATCCGAAGAATATAGAAAACGCGATTATGCGCTATGACATATCCCACCCCGTCGTGGTCGACAACAACATGATGTTATGGAAGAGCTACGGCGCATCTGGATGGCCAACAATTTTTATAATAGATCCTAACGGAAAAATAGTCTTTAAGCACTCAGGAGAAGGCCAGATAGACAGAATATGTAGCATAATTGATGAGATTATAGAAAAACATTCATCGGATGGCAGCCTCAAGAGGTTTGATGCCCCTGTGGCATACAAACGCAGCCGGCCGACATCTCTTCTATACTACCCATCCAAGATTGCCTTCTCGCCCTCCCTTAAGTATATGGCGATTAGTGACAGCGGAAATAACCGCATAATTATAGCAGAGCGCGGTACGTTTAGGGTCGTGAGGATTGCAGGGAATATGCAGGCGGGAAATATTGACGGGCAATTTGAACTTGCAGCATTCAATTCCCCACAGGGAGTAGCATGGGCATCAGAGGACAAATTATATGTTGCAGACAGCGCAAACCACACAATAAGAGAATTATCCCTTTTGGATGGCACTGTTAAAACGCTGGCAGGGACGGGAAAGGAGCAGGAATGGCCGACCCTGGGAGGCATTGGAAAGGATGCTGCGCTTAACTCCCCCTGGGACATTGTATACTCTAAAGGAAGAATTTACATTGCGATGGCAGGGTCGCACCAGATATGGGAGCTAAATCCTAATACAAATAGCGTCCATCCCATAGCTGGCAACGGGATTGAGGGTATATCCAACGGGAAGGGAGAGAAGGTGGAGTTTGCCCAGCCTAGCGGCATATCCGAATCGATGGAGCACCTATACGTTGCAGACAGCGAGTCCTCATCTATACGCGACATAAACATGGCAGATATGAGTGTAGCTACAATTGTAGGAAATGGGCTATTTAACTTCGGGTACCTTGATGGCGACATATCAAGCGCCAAATTCCAGCACCCCCTAGGCATATGCGCAGAGATAAATAAAATATACGTTGCAGACACCTACAATCATGCGATACGAAAAATAGACCTCTTGAGCGGCATTGTAAGCACCATTATTGCAAAAAAATCAGAGCAATCTTTTTGCGACTACTCAAGCAACGAGTGCGACACCCTTGAATTGTATGAACCATCCGATGTCAAATACGCAGAGGACAAATTGTATATAGCAGACACCAACAACCATCTGATACGAGTATATGACATGACTAAGAATATCCTTAAAACAATAGAATTCACATTTGACAACGCAAGATAATTTAGGTATTCTAGGGTTATAGCAACGTTTATATTCGCACAGTATGATTATTATTGGGTTGGTAGTATGTTTATAGACAATCTGGCAATCGAGCTCTTTTCAATTGCATTCTTTGGAATTTTAATGCTGTATATGACAATAGGCATATACTATGACTACAAAAAGCGTGGCACCAAGAATGTCTACGATCGCATAACCCCTGGCATTGTGCCGCTTGCGATTCTTGGCATTTTTATATTCATAATGGCCCTAATTGGTGAGATAACCTGGCCGCTTCCGGGCAGCTACAATATCTTATTTTACGATCCCTATGTAATGCTCGGCATAATAACGCTCGGATTTGTAGTATCTAGCGCATACAAAAACAAATTGAGCTATATCGGCATACTTGCGCTATTCACAGGGATCATGCTCTTTTACTACGGATACTCGGGATATAAAGCTGGATTAACCCAATCTCCGCTCGCGCTCTTTGCACTTTATGTGTCATTTGGATTTGCAGGCATACTTGCATATCCTGTAACGCTAATACTTGATACGCTTCCCGGCGCTAAGAAGAATCCGTCTGTGATGTGGAGCGTCGCATTGTATCTGTTCTGGTTCTTTATCTTTGCAGGCGTAGTTTTGGCAGCATTCACAGGAGTTATGGCATTGCCAAGCCACCTTTCAAGCCCACCATGAATGCCTTGTTATATTTTTAAGGCATTTTATGGCATCTTGATGCGTATGAAAAGATATTAAAGCATCAAAATT
>JAJZLZ010000045.1:301-10059 GCA_021850375.1 Microcaldota archaeon | reverse complement strand
CGAATTGACAGGTTTGGACATAGACAAGAAATGCATAAATGAAGGCAAACAGTATGTGAAATGGGCCAGTTTTGTATTGGGGAATATGCTTGACTTCAAACTTGATCAAGCCTATGACATAATAACATGCTTTGATGCAATAGACCACGGAAGCGATCTCAGGGTAGGGATACAAAAGACACTGTCAAATGCTTATAAACACCTAACTTTAGGAGGGTTGCTGATTTTCACCATGCCATTGGCAAGGGAAACATGGGAAAATGGACAGTCAAGCGCAGATAGATTATCTGTAAAGGATGAAAAGTATATTTGGATACACCACAAGTATGTAGATAGGGACAGGCTAAAGTCTTGCATGGCTGTGGTGCTGTTTAAGGGCAATAAAGTCAGCACAGAATTTAAGATAGGTGAGATGGAGGGCAGGATGCTACATACGCTAGATGTTGCAAAAATCGCACAAAGGCTAGGATTCCGTGTGCATATTTTCACAGCAAAGGGATATAAGCCATGGACGAGCAAATCCGACGATATACCAATATTTGTATGTGTGAAACAGTCTTAGATACTTTCAATTAATTATCATCCTGCTTTTAGGAGTATTAACTTGAACCATTCTTCTTTGATACTCTTCTCTCAATAATGAGGTAAACACCTTAACCCAATTAACTTCTTCGCTATCATATTTTTGCCTCCAGAAATTTATCCTATCTTCGTCTACTCTGAGATAATTTATAACCCCTTTTTCTGCTCTTATTTCTTGTGTTATTTGCAATTGTTCCTTTCTTTCTTCAGGAGTGTATCTGAAAAAGGAATCAATTTCTCTAAGTAAATAAAAATAATTATGCACTGTAAAATTAGGATTTGGCATCTTTCCCCGTTTAATATAATAAAGGATATCACCAAAAAGATACTGAACTGTACAATGTAAAAATTTATAATCCTCCTTTGTCAGTTCATCTTCAAATTTTTCCCCATTCTTCTTAATATAATGTTCTGCAAATCTTTTAGATATCTGCCTATTTTTTAGCATTTCAACTATGTCCCCATACGTCTTTCTTGCCTCGTGTGCTGCAATAACAAAATATCTATCAGTTCCTTTAGCAAGATTTTCATAGTATTCGAAATGATGATTAAGGTAATATTTTGTAGAGAGTTTCCTTTCTGTACCTTTTATTTCCGGATCAAAAAACACAAGCCCAGAGTAAAGTGCGGTTTCCCTCTTATAGAGTCTTCTTTGGTAAGAATCAAAATATCTATGACCTGTTTTGCTTAGTTCTCTCTTTCTAACAAGGAAAGCATCGACATCTATGCTGTCCTCTACAAGTCTTTCGACTACGATATCCTTGTACCTCGAAAGGAGCAATTCTGTTATCAGATGCTGTATGATCTGTGGGTCGAACCTTTCTCTGATTTTCGAAAATGTAGTCGGATCGGGTTTGTGTTCGTAACCTATTACTTTCCGATAGGATTCGTCGATAGGAATTCGATGAGTTTTACGTCTGTAATGATCCTTTCAGCTGTTTTATCACCAATGCGATGATATGCTTTGCAGATTTTGCCCTGTGTCCATATTCCTGCAGAAGTACGCGGAGGTATGCCGATACCTCGTCTATTTTTCTTTTAGGTCGTATATTTTTATATGTCTCAATCAGCGGAGATCTGCCGTAACAAACGGCAGCTCCGCTAATATTTGGACATCCAATCGATCGTGAACGGTGGTCTGCCGCCAATTTATGTATCGAAGGAAAAAGATTTGAAACTTCCGTATTAGCGAAAGTGCGAAGGTTTAAGTTTTGTCAAGTTCCTATATTATATAGTCATCTAAGAATATAAATACTGCAGCAGTTATATTAGTAAAATAGCAGATATGTAAAAGAAATGTGATAAGGTTTGTTAAATGACGCAAAAACTATACAGCTGCAGCATATGTGGGTTGCAATATAAATCAAAGAGCCTTGCAGAGCAGTGCCATGAGTGGTGCTCATCGCACGATAGCTGCAATTTAGAGATCGCAAAACAATCCATTCAAGCGCAAAATTCAAAAGCCAAAACGCAAAAATAATTAGTTTTCTATTTAGGGCTAGTCAGTTTCAGGATGATTAGCATAATTTATATAAACTCAATCGTTGTCGTGCTTCACTATTTTTATCATGCCTTGCCTTGGCCTGAACACGTCACCGCTGCGCTCCAACTCCTCGATGTATTTATGTAGCGATGCCCTATCGACACCGTCTTTTTCCATCTCCTCCTCAAGCCTCTGCATCTTTGCGCCCCCTTCAGTGCTCTCAAGCATGCCAATCTTTTGCATTATCTGGTTTATCCTATCAACTTTCTCCCTTGGCATGCCCGTCATTATTATATCTATGTCCATAGACCTTGTCTTGTCCATCGCAAGGGTCCGTATCATATATTCGCTTAGCGCAATAGCCTTGTTTGCATCTTCTATCTCGACGACATCGTTTAGCTTTGATTTGGCGCTCGCCTCTGCCATTCTTATCAAGCCTTCTATTTGCCTTGGCGTTATAGGCACCCTGCCGCTCTTCATGCCCGCCTTTCTAAGATCAATATAATAGTCCTGTATGCGCTTTGATGCCTCTTCTCCCAGCCTTGGGTGCACGGACCTTCTCGCATAAGCAATATACTTTCTAAGAAGCTCCCCATCAATTGGAGGGGCCTCAACCTGCGAGTACTCTTTTAGTTCGGCGATCATCGCCCCGCTGGCCTTGTGCTGGGTCAATATGTGCTTTGCGATGCTTCTGTCAAGCTCCTCATCCATGGTGTCCCTTATTGGAAATATCAAATCAAATCGTGAGAGCAGCGTGGTTGGTATGTCAAATTGCTCTGCGGGGTATGAGTTAGGGTCAAAGCGCCCGAACTTTGGGTTTGCCGCAGCGAGCACGGATGCCTTTGCGCGAAATGTGGCTATAATGCCTGCCTTGGCGACGCTGATTGTCTGTGATTCCAATGCCTCGTGAAGCGAGGCGCGGTCCTCATCTCCTATCTTGTCAAATTCATCTATTGCTACAATGCCTCCTGATCCCAAAACCAGCGCACCTGCCTTAAGCGTCCAGCCGCCTTCTGAAAATTCATCCCTTTCCGCAACCGCGGTCATGCCTCCTCCTGTTACAGACTTTCCGCTGACATATATTCCTTTGGGTACAAGCCTTGATACTGCCTGCAGTATTCTGGTCTTTGCGCTTCCGGGATCCCCAATTAATAGAATGTGCATGTCGCTGCGTATCTCTCCTCCGTCAATTAGCTTCTTTCCCTGCGTGCCCCCAAATAGCTGCAGCGCGACCGCCTCTTTTATCTCTTCATGGCCGTATATTGATGGCACAATGGACCCTGAAATCTTCTCGAATATCTTCGGGTCTTTTGCAAGCTCGCGTATCTCCCTCTCCTCCTCTTCGCTTATCGGTATATCTGTAAACTCCTTTTGCCTTGGCACTATTGAGACAGTCTCAAGAAACATTGTGTATAAGTTCTTCTCAAGCTTTCCGCGCATGTTGCGGCGCTGGCGTATTCGAAGTATGCCTGTTATCTCTATTCTCTCTCCTGGAAGCACGGTATTTACAAGATCATCCTCTATCCACACCTCCAGCTGCCATGTTGGCGTGTTGCCCTTTAGCTTCTCTAGGGGGTCTTGAACAGCAATTTTTTGCAGGTTTATAAATTTCGAGTTCTCATCCTCCGGCTTCAAAGAGCGCCTTTTGCACTGCGGGCAGAGCTCGGGTATCTCATCTTTGTCTGTTCTGACAGGTATTGTAGCCCCGCAGTATATGCACTTCATTATCGTTTTTTTAACCTTGGGGCTGATTTCAGACCTTTTTATAACAAGGCTGTCTAAAACAATCAGCTTGCCTATAAAAGCCGATCCCACATCCTGCACGAGCGGCGCGTTGATTGTCTGTCCAAAGAAGCGTGCATGCACCTCGTTGTCTCCCATCGCAACCTCCTCCATGCGCCGCCTCAATGCGCCGTTTGCTGCCTCTATTACCATATCCGGATTCTCTATTGCCTCTCCAGCAAGCTCAGGGTCAAACTCCTCTAGATGCTTCATGTCAATCATGAGGCTGCGCCGGTCTGGGAATGCGACTATGATGTCTGATATCTTGTCCTTGTAGTATATCTCCAAGAACTCGTCGAATCTCTCAACAATAGCGTCCATCGCTGCGTCCGGCATCAAATCACAAAATTAGCTAATCATATCTTAATGGCAAGCTTATTATCCTTAGTCTTAAAAACTATTTACGGGTAGTTACCATGCGCACTAGGTGCAGGACATGAATGGCACTATATTAAGCGCACTTGGCGAAAGCGATGCGGCAGCTTTTGCAATAATCATGCAAGAGCAAGGCGCCAAGGATGCAATAATTGGTGAGATGGGTACATATTCAAAAAAAGAAGCGGAGGAATTTATAAAATCAAGCGCTCTAAAAATACCTTATGAGCGGCATTATGCAATCAGGCATGATGGGGTTTTGATTGGTGTATGCGCGATATATAATGCAGATTTTTTGGCCCATAGCGCGGAAATAGGATATATTATAGGTTTTAGATATAGGCGCAGGGGATTTGCCAAGTTTGCCATATCTATGCTCATTAAGATATTGGCTGGCGAAGGATTTAAACTTGCAATAGCGCATTCAAAAAAAGAGAATAAATATTCAAATAAGGCCCTTTTGGCATGCGGCTTTGAGGAGCGCTTGGATGAAGATGGAACTATGGCATTTCAAAGGCGCCTAACCGAACACGATGGTATTTATAATTTAACCATACAAGGATAAGTGATTAGATGATAAAGAGATTAGCATACATCGGGCTTGCAGTCCTAATAATAAGCATAATAATATTCTTTGTATTCGGCGGAGTTGTCAGCAACTCCATAGCAAGCAATACAAACAAAAGCAACCTAACAATCGGAGTGCACAATTATTCATACACTACAATAACCCCAAAAAGCAAAGGCATGCTTTATGTTATGGAGGAGGGGTCACAATATCCAATAAACCTCTATCTTCTAAACGCAAACCAGCTTGGCGCATTCGTTTCATATGTCAACGCCTCAAGCGCGCATTCGGGAGCGGGGTTTGAAGCTGCGGACAACATAAACAAGACCGACGTCGCATTAAACTCCACCACCTTTGGCCCGTATTCCTTCTATAACTCTAATGAGACTCAATACTTAGTTGAAGACAATACGTATGGGAGCTATTCAAATACCATTGTTCAATCTGTGGTGCTTTTGGCGCCGATAAAAGAGTCGATAGGCCTAACATACTCGATAATAAGCATCTTGCTTCTCATTGGCATAATAGCAGGAATCGTGATATTAATATACGGCATTTTCAAGAAGGAGAAGCCAAAGGATGCTTCCACTGTGATCCAGCCGACAGATGATGAGAAGGCATACGTTGATCAGATATATTCAAAGTCAAGGCAGAAAAAAAGTAAAAGAAAAAAGAGCGGCGCGGCGTGAGATTATATGGACGAACTAAAAGAGAAGATAGCAGGAGACATAACATTATCTGAAAGCCCCGGCAGCACGATGAAGAAGTGGCGTGAGCTATTTGGGATAACACAGATGGAGCTATCAAAGTACATAAAGATCTCAACATCAACAATAAGCGACTATGAGAGCAACCGCAGGCAGAGCCCGGGCGTTGGAGTTATAAAAAGGTTCGTAGGCGCCTTAATAGAGATTGACAACGCCAGAGGCGGGACTGTTGCGAGCGGGCTTGCAAAGATGTCGGCGGTCAAATCAAATGATAGCTCATACTATAAAATACATGATTTTGCATCTCCTATAAGCGGCACCGACTTTAACCGCATAATAGAAGGAAAGGTCGTTGCGAACCCGAACTATTTGGACAACATAAAGATATTTGGATATACCCGCCTAGATAGCCTGAAGGTCATATTGGAGCTCTCTCCAACAGAATACACCAAGCTATTTGGATCAACCACAGAGAGGGCATTTATTTTCGAGCATGTCTCAACCGGAAGGTCTCCACTAGTCGTAGTAAGAATCGCCCCGATAAAGCCAAAGATAGTCGTGGTCCATAACGTATCAAACATAGACAAGCTTGCGATCAAGATAGCGCAGGTCGAGAAGATACCCTTAATAATAACGAAGCTTGATTTAGAGAAGTTATACGAGCGCCTAGAGAAAATATAAATTAAACCATGTGTGTTTTATGGCAAATATAAAAACTGTTGGACTAATAGTTGCAATTGCAGTTATTGCGATATTAATTGCAGCATCGGTCGGCCTAAAAGGCAAAGCAGCTCTCACTACGAAGTCAAACAGCACTAGTGTAAAAGTAACAACAGTGGCAAATAATACAAAACAAGGGTTAAATATATCCAAAAGCCAGTTTGTATCTCTTGCAGGGAGTGGAACAAAATATTTTTTCAATTCTACAGTTTTAAACGGGTTTTTTAATATAAGCGCTAATCCAACAAATCCAAATGCAATAAATGCCATAATTCCAAATGCTACAAAGACGTACGTTTTTTTATACCTATCAACAGCGCAATCCGGCAATGTACTTGTAGTTGAATATGAAGTAATGTCAAATAAACCTAAAAATCTCATGCACTATTTGTTGGCATCCCAATATAATACAAATTTCAATTATAATTTTAATTCAACAAATGTTACAATAGATAATCTAACCTATGATTATGCGTCTGGAAACGTATCTAATACAAACAAGAACTACAGCATGTTTGTTTTAAATAATGAAGAGCCAGAATATACTAATTTCGTTGGGACTAAGGGTAAATATGTTGCAGATGTTTTAATTGTAGGTACGCAGATAAGCCAAACAAATATGGTTAACTTGGTATTAAAGCAGCTTCCTTGAATTTAATCCTTGAATATATAAAATAAATTGGTACAATGGATAATTTAGATGCCCTGCATAATGATGCTTCTAATTCTGCAAGTGGCAGTTATGACCCGATAGAGGAGATATACAAAGCCGCAGGGCAGAGCACGGCAAGTCTTAAAAATGAAAAGCCGCCGGTCAATCTAAAACTCTCATTATCAGAGTTTGTCGCATCTTTTATAATAGGTTCAGTGCTCTATGCTGCATTCTTTTTTGCCACCGAGCGCATGATATACGTGCCGAATGTTTTTGTCGTTCCGGCAAGGATTCTTTTTATGGCAATAGACATGTCGGCCCCCATAGTAATGGTCGCTATGTACATACTAATTGGCCTGTATTCAAAGGATAGCAAGAAGGGATGGATATATCTATTCGTCGGTGTGTCTGGCGCCGCGTTCTCTTTTATGTTCTCATGGATATATTATCTGATGGGGCTAAGCACCGCAAGGAGCTTGTGGCAATCAATAGGGGCGCTCTCGCCAAGCGGCGTGGCAATATACATAGTGGGCGGCATAATAGCGCTATTTGCGCTATATAGCATGAATCTACTTGATTTCATCCCCAAACGTCGGCGGATATCTTATTCTGGTTGATGCCCAAAGAGCTCAGCGCGTCTTTTACGGCCTTAACAAACGTCAATGGCCCGCATACATACCATCCGCGCTCAAGAAAGTCTGGTGCATACTTGCGCACCATTTCAGCGTCAATATGTCCAATCTGGCCCGACCAATTATCTCCCTCCTGCGGCCTTGTGACCGTTATGACTAATTTCGCGCCCATCTCTGAGACATAGCTTTCAAGCTCGCTCTTCCATATTATCTCACTTGGAAATCTCACGCTGTAAAATAACACTACGTCATTTTTAGCCTCTACCGCCTTAATGTGCCTCATCATGGATGTGAATGGCGCAAGGCCTGTGCCACCTGCAATAAATCCGACCTTTTTATCCGAGTTAGGGTCGAACCTGAACTGCCCGCTTGGGCCTTTAAGATAAAATATGTCTCCTATTTTAGCGTCGACAAAATGCGATCTGCCTATATGGTCCCCATGGCGCGGTTCTTTTATTACCATAAATTCCATTCCTGGAGTTGAAGGGTCTGATGCTATAGAAAACACCCTTCCTACATAACGCTTTCCCTGGGCATCAATGCCAGATATCATCATAAACATGCCAGGGTCAAATACGCACGGAGCGCCATCCTCCGGCATGAATTTAAGTATTAAGACGTCTGGAGTCTCGTCTATCTTATCTGCAAGAACATATTTTCTTTCGCTTATCGGTATTGCTGCCATAAAAACACGAATATATTATATGAATAAAAGCTATAATATTTGCCGTGTCAGAAAGTATATGGAGATGCCGCATTGTTTTAAATAATATTACTCATAGTTTATTAACGATACAATGGCCGATATAGCATCTTCGAATTTGACTTTTGAAGAGCAGCAGCTGCACCGCGATATACGTTTTACTACTCTGCAGGCCACGCTAAAGGCAGTGACCGATACCTCGTATGAGATAGTGATGAACAGCTTCAGCAGGATACTAGATGATAGCGATGCGATATCGAATGTAAAGAATGGCTTTATGCCCTACATCTTTGCGGCAGGATTTCTCAGTTTTGCAGGAAGAGAAATCAGCAGCCAGAACATGTCAAATGTTCTAAGCGCGATAAACATAGAGTTCAACGAGCAGTTTATGCAAATAATAAACAAGATTAGCGTAAAGAGCCATCTAATATATGTCTACGCATACTATTTTCTACTTTCAAACGGCATGGTTGCGGATGTGCCAAGCATATCAAAGGTCGTAAGCAGCATAGGTATTATTCCGGATACCAAAGGAATAGAGGATGTCATATCCTACATCACGCTAAATCAAAAATAATTATTTTCCCTATTGGCGATTTTTATGCGATTGCATTCAATATACAAGGCCCCAAAAGGACTAATCAGGGTCGAGCTGGAAGTGGAGAATGGCATAATAGGGCGTGCAATAATAACGGGCGATTTCTTTATGGTGCCTGAAGATGCCCTTGCCATGCTTGAACGCCATCTATCTGGGGTTAGGTTTGATGAGGCCGCGATATCCAATGCAATATCTGCTTTCTATCTTTTAGGCATGTCAACCCCGATGCTAAAAAAAGAGGATTTTATAAAGGCGATAATTAGTGCAAAAAATTAAGGTCAGACTAATAGATGAGGATTTCCCGGACAATCCATACATGAACCTCGCACTTGACGAGGCTATAATGCGTGAGGTGGAAGCCTCAAGGTCCCCTCCCACCATGAGGTTTTATAGGAACAAAAATGCGGTGATACTAGGGTGCTTCCAATACGCGCAGGAGGAGGTGGACATGGAATATGTCCATAAAAATGGGATAGTGATAGCCAAGAGGTTCACTGGTGGCGGGGCTGTATACCATGACATGGGCGATATAAACTATTCTGTCATCATGCAAGATACTATGAACTTGGGATTTAACGTAGAGAAGCTGTTTACAACATTCATGAGCGCAGCAAAAATATCGCTTGAGGCGAAAGGAGTTCCGGACATAGTCGCAAGCATGAATGATATAACCTCGAGAGGAAAGAAAATTATGGGCGCCGCCGCAACGATGAAGAAAAAGGCGCTTTTATTCCATGCGGCGCTTCTTGTCGATACAAATCTAAACACCCTAGCATCGGTTCTCAAGGTCCCAGGCATAAAGCTAAAGGACAAAGGTGTATCCACAATATTAGAGCGCGTCGCGAACATAAAGGAGCTTTCTGGTCTTGGAATAGAAGAGGTCAAATCCGCAATAATGAGCGGGCATCAACTTTCTATGGGATTCGAATTCGAGCGCGGAGATATAACTTTAGCTG
>JAJZLZ010000045.1:0-291 GCA_021850375.1 Microcaldota archaeon | reverse complement strand
AAAGCGGCTATACGAAGAGAAATATTCAAAGGACATATGGAACATGGGCCGTGAGCTAATAGAAGTAAAATAATTTAATTTTGTGGCGCTACATGAAAAGCGCTAGTCACATGCCATCTACAAACTGCTTTAGAATGGATGCGACCTTGTTTGGCTTTAATATATGCGGCACATGTCCTCCATCCTCCACGATCTCAAGCGCCGAGCCATTTAGTTTGCCTGCAAGAACGTGCCCGATGGCTGATGGTATAATTTTATCGTCGCTCCCCCATATTATAAGCGTGCCGCATT
>JAJZLZ010000020.1 GCA_021850375.1 Microcaldota archaeon | reverse complement strand
ATAGGCGGAGTTTCACCTCCCCAAAATACCGTTCCGCCCACATATCTAAAGACCGCGCTGACTGGATATGTGATCACGCCGTATTATCTGCAATACGAGCTTGACCAGAGCTGGAACTTCAATTTCCCGGGCACATATGAATACGAGGCCCCTGGGTTCAAGCCGCAGCCTGGCGGATGCGTATTCCCCGATCCAAAGCCCATCTCGCAGACAACCAATCTATACACCTACCAACAAACCCCGCTATCTGGAGGCCCATCGATAATAAATAACACCGTGGAGGGGGGCAGCATATATGCGAAGGATTTGCAGAGCGGCCAAGAGTACACCGCAAACCTCTCGGATGCCAGTATGATAATGCCTCCGTCACAAAGCTACATGCTGTTCTCAAATAGGCTCATAGGCGAGGTATATATAAATCGGACAATAACTCCGGCAATATTTGCGCAGCTTGGCGGATATGAAATAATCGGCGGGCTGTTTAGCAAGCTCTCAACACAATTATCCTATCTCTCTGTGCTGACAAACAGGCTGCCTCAGGTAGTCAACGCCTCAAACAACTACCAGTATGAAATAGACCCGTATGTGCAGGTATCAACACTAGGCATAGATCCGGGATACTACAACCAGACCTCATTTATGATAGATTCTGCAAATCCAAACAATACCATAATAGGTGCAAACTGCGGCATTAAGTGCGACATATACTACATCGGCGGTGGGTTAGGCAGCGTACTTGGGTTCTCATATCTGCACTATTACTACGACCCCCTGCTGCCTCCAAATTCAAATAGCGTATTCAACTACAGCGTGACATTCAAGCCGCAGTACTTCCAGCTGTATGACGAATACAAGCGCGCCGCAGAGGAGTACAACATAAGCCTTTCGCTGCAGGGCAATGATATATTAGGATACAACAGGCTGATCTATACATACGTTGACCGCTTTAACAATACAATATACATGCCGTTGGATGTGGATTTTGCAAACACGACGCAGTTAAGCGTAAATGTGACTCCAATAGTTGATCCTACAAATTACAATCAGACATCAGTTAGCGTGAACGGCTTGCTTACATATATCGGAACCGACGGGCAGCTCCATCCCCTTCCGAACGCTAATGTGTATCTCTATTATGACACTAATATGAACTACTTAAATGCCAGCGCAGACGTATCTGCCCCTCTCTCTCCTGGAGCATACTATAAATGGTCCTCTAACTGTGCATTCTCTGCAACAACCGCGGGATGCCAGATTGCAGATCCTTTATCATACGACACCGGAAACGTTCTGCTCGATGCAATAACATTATACGAGGCAGGCAGGACGACGTATTCTCCAAATTATGCATCCGGGTCATCATCCTGCGCACCGCCGCCGCAGAGCCTATTGGTGCAGGAGGTATATACATGCAATATATTCGGCCAGACCTATCTGCCTATCACGTCCCTTGGCACAAGCGGCATAACAAGCGTACTGCCCGCATCGGATTTGCCGGCGTTTGGAACCAATGCGAACGGGTTCGAATATTGCGTGCCTACATTTGTCAATGGGACAGGCATGCTAACAACGCAGCTGGGCTTAATAGGTGAGGAGACAACCAATGCGAACGGAGTATTCAGCATGACGTTTAATGCATGCGGAGTTGGACAACATAATATAATAGCAGACTATTACGGCTATCCCGGGCCTGAACCTATATCAATAACACAGACAACAATGGGTCATTCGATATACGTATATGATGGAAGCAGTTCTGCAAACTATGTGACATCTGAGGAATACAGCTACTTCTTCGCGCCCAATGAGTCGACAAGCGTTTTGTATATTGGCAGCAACGAACTGACATTGAATAACATATACGCGCTAGCTCCTCTTGTTATAATCTTAATACTGCTTTTTGCGGCTAAGGCGACAACGGGCCAGGGGGGCACGATATTTGATTTAATAGGCTTCACGACAATCTACAACATGGTTACTGGCATACACGGCGGCGCGACAGGCAAGGGGCTTAGAAAATACAGCACCAACATAAAAGACAGGGTTAAAAAGCTCGACGATACGATGAACAAGGGAGGCACGAGCGCAAAAATCAGAGCAGAGCGGCTGAAAAACAAATTGAAGTGGAATGACAACAAGGCGAAGTTTTTATCAGAGTACCATGGCATATCCGGGCCGCTAAGAGAATCGGTCATAGTCAAAAACGGCAAAATAATGACCGATGATAAAGGGCACAAAATAACCTGGAATAATATGTACACCCAGGTGATGGCAAATGACCTGGGGTTCTCCGACCATTTGGCATCAATTACAAGCGGCACAACTCTTGGCACGTCGATTTCCGGGTCTAAAATAGCGTTGGGCCTAAACGATTTGGCTGGAAAAGATTTCTCAAATACAAACTTCGCCGGATCTGATCTTAAGAACGCCAACTTTAGTTCGTCAAATCTATCTGGCGCAAAATTCATCTTAGGGACAGATTTATCCGGCGCCAACTTTGCGAATGCAAACCTAAATGGAACTAATTTCTCTGATGCGAATATGGCAGGTGCGGACCTGTCGAAGGCAAATAATTTAGATTTAGCTAAAGGGCTGGCGTTTGCGAAATACGATAAAACAAAGGTATCGCGCTCTCAGGCAGCCATAATACTGCGCAGGATGGGCGCATCTGGAAAGCATGTGACCAAAGCGGATGCAAAACGAATGTTTGTATTGGCATAGCTATAATATAACTCTAATTTATCGCATCTGTAATTGCTTTAATCTCTACTTCTGTTAAAACATCCTCGTCTCTTATAATACTGCTCTCCGATATAAAATGCAGCAAATCAATTCGCTCTTTCGAGTTGGCCGTAGCCTTTAGTATCGCATTTGGCGTTTTCTCTTCTACATGCATGCTCACGTCATTTATCCACTGCTCGGCAATCCTGCTGAATTTCATGCGCTCTTTTATCATCTCGATAGATAGTGCAAAATGCTCCGCGCGCTCTGCCGCTATTATTTGATTGGAGTCTAATTGGTCCTTAAGCCTGATCTCTCTTGCCTGGCGCATGTAGCGCTCTTGCATATCATCTGCATTCTCAAGTATCTTGCCTATGACAAAGAGCTTAGTCTCCGTTTCATTTGGCTTGTCAGGAAGCTCAATTGTAGAGCCGCTTATTGATATCGACTTGCGCTCTATCTCGGCATCTAGAACATCTAATGCCTCGTTTACCATTTCCACTTTTATTTTGTTTAATAGTTCAGTGCAGAACATCCAGGCGGGAATATCGTTCATAAAAAGCTCTAAAGAAATTAGCATAATGCCAAACAGAAACATGAATTCCCACCCGAAGGCAGTACAAACATGTCGTGAGCAGGCTTAGCTTCCGAGTTCGGAATGGGATCGGGCGTTTCCCTGCTCCAATTACCGTTTGACAAGATTAATCTGATATTAAAGTATTTATAACTTTCTTAACGCGGGGCTTTGTAGTTTAATTGCCAATAAAACTACAAAGCTGGACTCACGACAAGATTTATATATAATATGCCATATTTTATAGTGTGGCACAATGGATGTCAACACTTCAAAATTTTCCCCTGTTTTAATAAAAAATGTGGATTCAGCGGTAAGTGCCGTATTTGCGCGGCCGCAATATCTTGACAAAGGTGTAGATGAATTCAAAGGCAAGCTGGGGGGCTTTAGCGAACCTGAACTTATCGTTGCAATTGGCAGGTTTGAATACCGAACCAGAACAGGTGATAATACCACAACAGCATCCGTGGCGTGCATAAACAGTATTATAGATGAGTTAAGTCGGCGGGGAAGCCATGCAATAGAGAACTTTGAGGAAGCAAAGAAGAACAATCTAGGAAAGATAAGGCATATGACAATAGAAATGGTTAAGAATCCCGAGAACCAACGCTCATTTGAATCACTGCGTGGTTGTGCAAGAAGCCTAGATAATGCAAAGCTTCTTTTTGAAAGCATCGGTGATTATAAAGGAGCTAAAGATGCAGAATTTGGTTTCAACTAGATTATGGATACTGTCGAAGAGGAAGCGAAAATGGAGGCTATAACATCAGATCCGCGCCGTAGTATTGTGGAGCGCGTCGTAGGGCAATCGCCGGGCTCGATGGGTATAGAAGCCAGAAGTTGCTGGAGTCTATAGCAGAGAACGCGGGGCCTGAAATGGTAAGGTTGCGCGCAATAAGCCAGCTGGAAAAACCAAGCAAGTCGCTTCTAGAAAAGCTTTCAATGAAACATGAAGATGGCCAAATGATTACCAGGGCCGCACAAAGGCGCCTTGAACTATTACACCTCAAAACCGGTGAAGTGACCTAGATTAATTCCCCTATCAGAGATGAAATCATGCTCAGGAAAGCAATTACTATAGCAGCTATTGTTGCAAGGAAATCCTATTTTTTGGGTTCTGGGCTTTCTGCAAGGAAAATTTGTTATTAATTTCTTTGCAGAGTTTCTCCTTATCTGTGCTTAAATAGTCCTGATGATAATTGTTTGTATGCCTTTGATGTAATGTTTTGTCAAGTGTGGCAAACGGCTTGCAGTTTTTGATTCGGTTTTGTGCATCCAAGCTTGTGTTTTACAGTCGTATTTTTCAAAATGGGCCTGCAGGTAGTCGACTTTGGAGCGTCTGTTGGAATTTCTACAACAGGTAAAATAGGATGTTGTAGGTTGTTATAACAAAGATAAAACAACAGATTGAAGTTTCCGAGATTAGTCTGCCTTGCAGTGGCGTCTGCGATTTGATATCATATAATAGAATTTTATCCCCTCATCAAAGTCGTATGGTATACATATCAGGATCCTATAAAAATTCTGTACTATGGGTCATTGATATTTGTTCTTCTAAAAGAAAGATAAATTAAGATATTGTTCTTTAGAAAGAAAGATTTAAATATACGTGCATCGTAATTTATTTGATAAGTATGGATGAATTTGAATTGAAGAACGCCATAAAGGAGATGCTAGTGCGATTTCATTCCACGCCATTGCCAAACATCATACCACGAGACATAATCTTTAATGAATTCAAAAAGATCAACAAGGTCATAGTTGTAATCGGGCCAAGAAGAGCAGGGAAGACATTCGTTCTATATCAGTTAATAAAGGGCCTTCTTAATGCGGGCTGGCAGCCAAGAGACATCGTCTATTTGAACTTTGAGAACGAAAGGTTTGGAGAACTCAAGGCGAATCAGTTGGATCTAATATTAACTGTCTATACTGAACTCTATGGAGAGGGAAAGCCGGCGTTGTTCCTTGATGAAATACAAAATATAACCGGTTGGGAACGGTTTGTCAGACGGCTAAATGACGAGGGTTATAAAGTCTACGTTTCCGGATCAAATTCGAAGCTTCTTAGTAGAGAAATAGCAACTGCATTAAGGGGCAGGGACTATCCAATCCAAGTACTGCCGTTTTCATTCAAAGAATTCATAAGCGTGAAGGGAATCAGGTTAGAAAAAGGTTGGGAATTTGGCCCAACAAAGACAAAAGTAAAAAAGGCCTTTGACGATTATGCAGCACTAAGTGGGTTTCCCGAAATAGTACTGGAAAACAGGCTTGAATTTGTTGACCAGTACTTCAAGATTATGCTCTTTCAGGATATAATAGAACGATACAGGATAACCAACACCGACCTGATGCGCTTATTCATGCAATTTCTTTCTAGACAATATGGAGGTGATTACTCCATCAACAAATTCAACAACTTTGCAAAAAGCTCGTCTTACAAGTCCAGTACCTCCACGGTTCAAAAATACTCCAAAATTGTCGAAGACATATATTTCTGCTTCTTCCTGAAGGCAAAACAAAAATCCTTCAAGAAGGAGTCTGCCTATTTGAAGAAGGAGTATCTATACGATCATGGTTTCATAAACTACTACAACACTGACAAGAATGCAGGAAGGCTATTGGAAAACATAGTTGCGATAGAACTTATCAGGAGAAATGAGGTCCAGCCGAACTACTATACAAATGGATTCGAATGCGACTTCATAACAAAGGAGAGTTCCATCCAGGTATGCCATACAATAAATGAGGATAACCGGAAAAGGGAGATTAACGGCTTAATAGAAGCGCGCAAGAAGTTCGGCAACAACCCTATCTTGATAACCTATGATCAGGAAACCGAGTTTGATGGGATAAGAGGCGTGCCGATATGGAAGTGGCTTCTTGAAGACAAAAACCAGGTTTGATAACATGCTTAAGAAAACAGAAAACGCAATAGCTCTAAATGTAAAGAAGGCTAGAAACGCAAGAATCCTAAGAGAGAATCGATTCCTTATAATCTAGAAACTTATGCAGAAAAAGGCCATAAATGAGATTGCAAAAGAAATCGGCGTCATTCTGTTATATGCTTTATGATTATTTGGCCACAGGATCAATACTGCATGACAATTAACCTTAGTGGAAACTAAAATTGTATGGGTATAAACCGCTTGGAGAATCAAACCGCTACTAGACGACAAGCAGAAATGGGCCCGCGGAGAATCGAACTCCGATCCCCAGCGTGTAAGGCTGGTATCTTAACCATTGGACCACGGGCCCTGTATTTTCAGTAGTGAAAGATAATCTATCCTGCACTATAAAATTACTTTTGGTGCAGGGTGTAAATTCATGTCAACTTAGCCATTTGACGTCCTGTACATAAGGTTTAAATATCTTGCGGAGCGCAAGCATTAATAGAAATTATTGAACGGGAATGCAGATGGAAGGCGTGCTACATATAAGGAACCTTAAGTGGAACGTTATAGCAAGCATAGCCTTTAGCTCATTTTATAACCTCTGCATGATGCCAACAAATCCCGTTCGTGTCGCATAAAATCAATAAAAATTTTGGTGATGATGTTGACACGAACGATATACCCTAGATTGGAACAAATCAAACTCAAGCTTACAAAGCGCGAGCAGCTAGTCGTGCTTGAAATAGATACTGATGCGATAGACACCGCATCCTCATTTGTTGATTATATGAATGAGATGTACGGGCTGTCTAAGAGTTCGATATGGTATGTGCTAAAGGCGCTAAAAGAGCACGGCATAGTGGAGTTTGCAGACAAGCTGCATAGCGGGGATCCCCTAAAGCTCACAAGGTTGGGGCAGGAGCATCTGCGCTATTTGGCGCACAGCAAAAACGAGATAATGCAAATGTTTGAGCGCCAAAGCAATGCGAATAATGCTATGGTCTATACAAATTACGTTGCAATGGGTTAGAGGTTGGTTTGGGTGGAATGGGGCCGGGCAGAAATCCGGCCTCTCCTATTCATGCTGCATTTGGGAAAAAGGCTACGCTGGGTGATTAATGTTGCGGGACGTGCATTATGCACGTCCCAATTGGTGGGAACTGGGCCGAAAAAAAGTAGATGTCTAATATATAGTAGCGCGATTTAGATATACCTTTTTACTATATTTTTAATTATGCATATCTAAAAAGCGAGATTTAACCTTAATAAATCAAATAATTTAATATAAATATATAGCTTATATGCTTAAAGTAATACATAGGTTTAAATTAATTATTATTTATATAATACATATGGATACAGCACCAAAGGCCGTAATGAGGCGTTTTGAAGAGCTTAAAAAGCAATACCTGTTCTATATAGCGTTAATCAAAATCAACGGCCGCTACTATGTTTATCGGCGTACGAGCAGATGGGATAAGCAGGCTAAAAGGCCAAAGAGTGTGTCGGAGTACATTGGCAAGATAGATAATGGTGGCAAATTTATAAAAAGGCAATCCCCTCAGACCCACAGGCCGAGCCGTGATGTCGAATATACAAAGGCGCGCTCGCTGAATGTTCTTGATGAGAAGGACATGATAATAGCAAAAAATCTCTCCATGAACTCAAGGATATCCCTCTCTAAGATCTCAAAGCGCGTAGCGCTTTCGCAATCCGCAGTCGAGCGCAGAATTAGGATGCTTGAGGATAAAATTGGTATGCAATACAGCATGAATATCGATGTCACAAAGCTTGGATATTTCACGTATATAGTCTACGTGCGATCAAATCAGAATCTTCCAAGCAGGGATATGATGCTAGAGGAGCTAAAAGCTGTGCCAAGAATCCAGCTTGCTGCAATCACAAAAGGCAGATACTGCCTTATACTTCTATTAATTGCCGAAAGCAACAGCAGCGTTAAGGATCTAATAAGGGATCTGCGCAGCTCAAAGACCTTCATAGCATTTAGGTCTAAGTGGTATGTCACCCCGTATTATTTAACATACGGATTTTTGCCTATGCGTGAAGAGTTCTTCAAGCTGCTTGAGGGTAGGATATGGCACAGGGGCATAGATAAAAATTTAAATTCAAGGACTTTTGGCGCAATACGCCGCTCGGAATATGCCGTTCTAAAGGGGCTCTCCTCTAACAGCCGCATGTCTTTCTCCGAGATAGACCGCAGGTTCTCCTTAACGCAGGGGAGCGCAAGGTATGCATTTGAGAGGCTCAAATCCGAAGGCATAATCAACGAGATGTCAATAAATATGGCAAATGTGCCTATGCTATATAATGCCGTAATATTAATGAACGTGATCGACAGCCAGAAGGTAATAGATACAAGAAAATACCTGCTTAGATACATGATAGAGGAAAAAGACAGCCAGATAAATCGCATATCCTTTGGATGCGACGTATATATGCCAGATGGCGTGTTTCTTTCAATGCCTATATTTGAGGAGCATGAACTAAAGGATTCTATAGAGTTGCTTGCAGAAAATGTCAAGGGAATTAGCGTAGATTATCTTATTGTAACCGAAGTTCTAGTAGGTCGTTTCAACTATAGAAAAATTGACGTGACTCAGTCATACCATTATGACATGATATCAAATACATACAGGCTCAAAGAGCCCGTTGCAAAAATAGACTATTCTTAAATGATCTTGCCGCTAGTTCCAGGTCCGTTAGTCATAGTCTCACAATTAAGAGATTTGAAGAGAAAGTATTAAATTACCTGCTTTATATATTTTATCCATAAAGTATATTTAATAAGAATTTAAGGTAATAAATTGAAGAGCCAAGCATCGATTGAATATATATTATTGTATTTATCTGCACTTATAATACTTATTGGCGTGATTGCCATAATATATACATCTGTGCCCGCTTCAAAAAGCGTCGTCTCTTCAACCTGCAACTTATATAATAGCGGCATAACCTGCCAGGACATAATAGTTGTCTCAAATGCCATAACTCATAATACTGTTATAACTCTTGCACTTTCAAACAGCGGAACATCGCCCATATCAAACGTCATAATATATTCAAAGACCCTTAGCAATGTGACCTCACCAAAATACAGCTGCACTCCAAGTTATGTATCTCCCGGAGGGAGTATATTATGCACTACTACATTCCCTCAAAATACAAATATAGGAGATCTTGAAGCTGGAAACTTATACACAAACTTCACCTCATGTTCGCTAACAAGTGCGCAGCAAAAACTTGGAACATGCACCGGCCAAGAGCAAATCTACATCGGGCATTTCGCATCGCCCGTCCAGCAGCCAATGGCATCACCTGTTTTATTGACGCTTGTCTCATCTACAGTTGTAAGCGGGTCAAAATACCTTCTGACATCCCAGTTATTCATATTCGGCTACCCCGCAAAAAACACAGAAATAGAATTTACTGAAAATGATCCTATATACTATCTGAACCCGACCTTCTCTGAGACAAATATGAATGGTGATGCGTTCAGCTACATATCAGGCAGCACTCCTGGAAGCGTACTTGTAACCGCAATATATGGGAATTACATCGCGACAAACGTGATAACATTCACTTTGCAACCAGGAAATAAAGCGCCTGCGTCTACATCAACAACAACCTCAACCTCTTCAACATCAACTTCCTCCACTTCAACCTCTTCAACCTCAACCTCTTCAACATCAACTTCCTCCACTTCAACCTCTTCAACATCAACTTCCTCCACTTCAACCTCAACCTCTTCAACATCAACTTCCTCCACTTCAACATCAACTTCCTCCACTTCAACATCAACTTCCTCCACTTCAACATCATCTACCTCTACATCATCAACAACCTCAACAACAACCGCGTACTATAGCCTAATTGTTACAACGGATATAAGTGAACCATTGTTTAGCAACGACGTTGTAACTCAAACAACATATGGCCAACAGGCTTCAAGTATAACAAATACAACTAATGGATGTAATGGGCCGTATGCTCCTAATTCATGCAGCGTATTAAGTCCGAGTTATCCTATTACGCAATATGGTTATAATGGCGATGCAGCGCAGAACATGCAGGCTGGAGATGACGCAGCATTTATGGGTTCGTTATGCGTGCTAGTAACCGACGGGGTCTATGGGGGCAATAGTGGCGTATTGACAACATATGATATAAATGCTGGTCCACTTTCATCCGGGCCCAACGGCGAGGAATTGTGCAGCGTTGGCGATGGGGAAACTCCATTTGAACTTGATAGCATAAGTGCGGCCTGCTGGCCTGAAAATTCTAATGGGTGTGCAAATTCTATAGGGGTGTCGTCTTCAAATATTCAAGTTACAATACCTCCAAATTCTATTGTTTACGTGTCATGGAGCAGAACAGATCCATATGTGACCTACAAAAATACGCAGCCAAACGGGTGGAACTGCGGCTTCCCTGCTCCGGGCGTATATTACGATCCGCATACTTCTGGATCTGGAGGTTTTGGAGGGGATTATAACGGAGGAGGTACAGAAGTAGCTTACATGAACCAAGCAGGTAATACTATCGCAGCAGCACAGGGTCCGTCATCCCAAAACGAACAAGGCGGTCCAGCAAATGTAATAGCGGTGCAGTCTGCTGTAACTCCTTCCTTGTTTGCATTTACTCAATATTCAAACACTTATACCTACTCTACGAATTGGTGGTGTTTTAATGGAGATGAAGCAATACAGTTCTTAGGTTGGCAGGGACAGGCAACTGGAGGCGGAAGTAATCAAGGCTATAGTGGCCCAAATCCGCAGTTTTATGTAAAAGATTTAAAGAATAACATAACGGAGACCGCAATGTGGGGCTCTACAATTTATATAAACTATCAAATAGATGGT
>JAJZLZ010000037.1 GCA_021850375.1 Microcaldota archaeon | reverse complement strand
ATTGATTTTGGTACTGTATCCAAATTGATCCCGCAAAAGTAGTTCCTATGTTATGATTTGTTAGTGGACAGTCCACTGTTATGTTGTCACTCTGGCCTGATATCAATACGTCTGATTGCATGCCTGTGTATGATACTGTACTCTCATTTAATACTGTTCCGCTGCTGCAGTCGACGCCTGTTATTGTAATAGGACCGGTGCCAAGATACTCAAGTTTAAAATTCAGCGCGCCTTGGTTGTTCATTATCGGATTTGTGATTGAAAACCCGGGAGATGAGATTGCAGATATTGGAGTTCCGCCAGATAGCCCGCCAAATACTCCAAGGTCAAATAGCGCTGCAAGTACTATTGCGATGATTAAAACGGCCCAGCCGTATGTCATCAGATATTCCATTGCGCTCTGGGATTTTAATCGCATAATATCTATAGTAGTTGTATAAGAAAAGATAAAAATGTATTTGCTATGCCTTAGGCCAGATTGCAAGCAGGTTGTACCACCCTCAATATAAAAATTGTATTGAACTGTGCTTGTGTTATCCAATAACATTTACAGTGCCCGAACCATAATTTGAAACATACATATAGCCGTTTGACGGGTCGTATGCGATTTCAGTTGGGAAAGTGCCAACAGGAATTGAAGCAATCGGCGTTGTGCCGGAGATGACGTTTACGGTACCCGGATAGCCTTCATTTGCAACGTACATGTAGCCGTTTGACGGGTCGTATGCGATACCAACAGGGTCTATGCCAACAGGAATTGAAGCTATTGGCGTTGTGCCGGAGATGACGTTTACGGTACCAAAATAGTTATTGTTTGCGACGTACATGTAGCCGTTTGACGGGTCGTATGCGATACCAAATGGGTAGGTGCCAACAGGAATTGAAGCTATTGGCGTTGTGCCGGAGATGACGTTTACGGTACCCGAACTCTGAACTGTAACATACATATAGCCATTTGATGGATTGTAGGCGATTTCATATGGGTCAATGCCAACAGGAATTGAAGCAATTGGCGTTGTGCCGGAGATGACGTTTACGGTACCCGAACTCTGAACTGTAACATACATATAGCCATTTGATGGATTGTAGGCAATACCGTATGGTTCACCACCAACAGAGATTGGCGGAATTGAAGCAATCGGCGGGGTGCCGGAGATGACGCTTACGGTGCCTGAACCGTCAACAACATATATGTAGCCGTTTGACGGGTCGTATGCGATATCTAATGGGTCTATGCCAACAGAAATTGAAGCAATTGGCGTTGTGCCGGAGATGACGTTTACGGTGTTTGAAACCTGATTTACTATATACATATAGCCATTTGACGGGTCGTAGGCGATACCATCAGGGCTGGTACCAACATAAACTACATTAATTGGTATCGTATTTAAATTGTACACATGCTGTGGAGAGCCTTTTATCACTGCTATTTGCTCTGTTTGGTTGTATGCGGAATATGATTGATTTTGGTACCGTATCCAAATTGATCCAGCAAAAGTAGTTCCTATGTTATGATTTGTTAGTGGACAGTCCACTGTTATGTTGTCACTCTGTCCAGATATTAATATATCTGATTGCATGCCTGTGTATGACATTGTACTCTCATTTAATACTGTTCCGCTGCTGCAGTCGACGCCTGTTATTGTAATAGGACCGGTGCCAAGATACTCAAGTTTAAAGTTCAGCGCACCTTGATTGTTCATTATCGGATTTGTGATTGAAAACCCGGGAGATGAAATTGCGGATATCGGGGTTCCGCCTAATAGCCCGCCAAATACTCCAAGGTCAAATAGCGCTGCAAGTACGATTGCGATGATTAAAACGGCCCAGCCATATGTCATCAGATATTCCATTGCGCTCTGGGATTTCATAATTATTCGACCATATACTTGTTGCTATGGCAATAAATAAATAATTATGTTCTGCTAGCACTAGGCGCATTAAAGATCATGCAATAACATTACATGATATATGCACATAACAATATGGCATTATGTACTATTTTGGAATGCTAAATCGGGTAGCCTTGAAATGCGAGCTTTTTGCCCGCTCAACTGCAACTTCAAATGCATCAATAGTCTTTGAAGCGTCTTTTTGCTCGTAGTGCGCAAGGCACATATACCAGCATTCCTGGTAGTCCTCATCAACCATAACCCCGCGTGTGAGCAGCCAGTACTGTATCTTCGAAAACAGATCCCCGCCATCATTTGGCTCTAGCTCGCGATAGTTGTATATGTGCTCGCGATTTGTAACAATAAACTGAAACATTGATGGATGCCCTAGCATTAGGGAGGGGACATTGTTGTCATTTAATATCTTTGAAAAGCCTTTCATCAGCGTGGTTCCATAGCGGTTTATCTTCTTATACACGCTTCTATTCTTTAAGACATTTAATGTCGCTTCGGCCGCAGTTAAGGAGAGCGGGTTGCTCGCATATGTTCCGCCATGGGTGACCGCATGATTTCCAGGCCCGAATAACTTCATTATCTCCTCCTGCCCAGCTATTGCGGATATCGGGAACCCATTGCTCATGGATTTTGCCATCGTAGTTAGATGCGGAGTCACGCCAAATAGCTCCTGAGCTCCGCCTCGGGATACCCTAAATCCCGTCTTGACCTCGTCAAATATCAATAGCACATCATATTTATCGCACAGTTCCTTTATATGCTTTAAATAACCCTCTTTTGGCATTATTCCTGATGCGTTTCCCATTATCGGCTCCATTATGATTGCCGCTATTTTCCTATGGTGTGCTTTTATTGTCTTTTCTATGGATTCAAAATTGTTGAATGTCTCAACTATTACCATCTCATCTATCGCGCCTGGTATGCCCATAGACTGCTTATATGGCCTTGCTTTGGTGTTATACGGAGGAGAGGTGGAATACAGTAAATAGTCATGGCTTCCGTGATAGTGGCCTTCAAATTTTAGTATAACGTTCTTTTTTGTATATGCCCTAGCCAGCCTTATCGTATGCATTGTGGCCTCTGTGCCGCTGACAGAATAGCGCACCATTTCTGCAGAGGGAACCATGTTTATTATCTTTTCTGACACCCTGACCTCAAGTTCGTTATCGAGGGCGTAAACTGTTCCCTTCCACTCCTCGCGCCTTATCGCATTGGTTATTGCAGGATAGCTATGCCCCAATATGACCGGCCCGAAGCCCAACCTGTAGTCTATGTATTTGTTATTGTCTATATCCCATATATGTGACGCGTATGCCCTCTTTGCAAATATCGTGCATGGAGTATAGAGCGGGCAGAACTGCGCAGACTCCCAAAGCCTTGCATTTGAGCTGACTCCGCCAGGCATTAATTTCATCGCCTTTGAAAACATCTTCATCGAGCGCTTGACATTTAACCTTCCCTTGACTTTGCCTCTCTTATTAGAACCATTCATTAAACCACTAAATACAACAAAACTACGAAACAACTATTGGCTTTATATTCGCAAACTCCAGCATGCCATATCTTGACAGCTCCCTTCCTATCCCGCTCGCCTTCACTCCGCCGAAAGGAAGGGAAGGGTCGGATCGAACAATCCCATTTACATATACAATTCCCGCATCCAGTTTGCGTGCAAGCATTTTGCCCTTTTGCCTATCTTCAGTCCATATGCTTGCGCCAAGGCCGAGCCTTGAAGAGTTTGCTATGCGAATGGCGTCATCATCATCCTTTGCCATTACCACAGGAGATATTGGTCCAAAGACCTCCTCCTTTAAGACTAGCATGTTCTTTTTAACACCGGTTATAAGGGTTGGCTTATAGTAATACCCTTCACCTTCTATGCGCTCTGCGCCGCACTCTATTTTAGCCCCTTTATTCTTAGCATCTTCTACCTGCATGGATATCTTAGCTAGCTGCTCCTTATTTGCAAGAGGGCCTATTTCTGTTGACATGTTCATCGGGTCGCCGACAATTGTGCGCTCGGTTAAATCCTTTAGCCTGCCTACAAAATCATCATACACCCCCTTTGAAACAATAAATCGCTTTGCTGCTATGCAGCTCTGCCCTGATGAGAGGTTGCGAGCATCTTTTGCCTTCTGGCACGCGAACTCCACCTGTGCATCCTCAAGCACTATGAATGGATCTGACCCTCCCAGCTCAAGGACCGCCTTTTTGATATAGCGGCCAGCGATTTTTGCCACCTCGCTTCCCGCCTTCTCACTTCCGGTCAATGATACGCCCTGTATATTATCGCTTTTTAGCAGCGGCCTTATAGCGTTATGATCACATATTATTGATGTAAATACTCCATTTGAAATTCCTGCCTGCTCAAATGCGGATTGTATTGCAAGAGAGCACATCGGAACAGTGTTTGAATGGCGCAATATGACACTGTTTCCAAGGACAAGCGACGGAATCGCCATCCGCATCGCCTGCCAAAACGGAAAATTCCACGGCATAATCGCAAGTATTGTGCCTATTGGAGAAAACGTAATATATTTTTCGGCGTCCTGCGACAAAACATTCTCGTCTTTTAGCCATTGCGATGCATTCTTTGAAAAGAGCCTTGCCGTTGCCGCGCACTTCTCTATCTCTGCGATCGACTGGCCTATAGGCTTTCCCATCTCAAGTGTCATTAGCTGCGCGTACTTTTGCTTATTTGCAATCAAAACATTGGAGAGCGCATTGATTTTAAGCGCCCTTTCCTCTAATTTTAAAGCGCTCCATTTTTCGTAAGCGTCATGTGCGCGTTTTGCACATAAAAGAGCATCCTTATTTGATATCGTATCAAAGCTCGCATTTATCTGTGCGTTTGCGGGATTTATTGAATTGATTTTAGACATTTATTGCACCTATTTCTTATCGCCATATACAACATAGTACCACGGTTTTCTATCAAGCCCGCTTCTATCTATGTATATGTGCTTAACCCTGGTATACTCCTCAAGCGAGTACATCGAGAGATCCTTGCCAAATCCGCTCTGCTTGAATCCCCCATGCGGCATCTCTGAAACAAGCATGCCGTGCTCGTTTATCCATACTGTTCCAAAATCAAGCCTAGATGCCGCGTCCATAAGCTTTGTAATATTGCTGCCCCAAACAGATGCGGCAAGACCGTATTTGACATTATTTGCCATAGATATTGCATCATCTAGCGAATTATATGGTATTATTGGCAAAACAGGACCAAATATCTCCTCTTTGCATATTCTCATCTCAGAGCTTGCGTTTGAAAATATCGTGGGCTCATAGAAATATCCTTTTTTGATACCCTTTGGCACTCTTCCCCCTATTTCCAATTTCGCGCCTTCTTCTATGCCTATTTTGACATAATCCATCGTCTTTTTAAGCTGCGCTTTGGATATCAATGGGCCCATATCCGTATGTGGATCCATAGGATTGCCTATTTTCATTTTCTTGGCCTTTTTAATTAGCATAGAGGTAAAATTATCATACATGCTCTCGTGTACAAATACGCGCGTTGTGGCGGTGCAGTCCTGCGCGCTGTTCCAAAAGGCGCTGACTATTGCGCCTTCCGTTGCAGCATTGATCGACGCATCTGGAAGAACAATAAATGGCGCTTTGCCACCAAGCTCTAAATGAACTCTCTTTATTGTATTAGAAGCCGCGCGCATCACCTCTTTACCCGTAGATACATCGCCAGTTAGCGCCACCATGTCTACATCCTTATTAAATGCAATCTCGCTTCCAATAACATCTCCCGGGCCCGTAACCACATTAAGTACTCCTTTTGGCAGAAGCTTTTTAGTCAACTCTGCAAAACGCAGCAGCGTGAGGGGAGTGTAGCTTGAAGGCTTTATGACCAGGGTATTACCCGCTGCAAGTGCCGGAGCTATCTTCCACATCGCTATGTATAGAGGATAGTTCCATGGCACTATTGCGCCTATAACGCCTATTGGCTCCCTTGATATTATGCTTGTGCCTATCCCTGAGTAATTTGCGGACGATTTGCCTTCCAGATTTCTTGCCGCTCCGGAGAAGAACCTTAAGTTGTCAATTATAAAAGGCATATCCGAATTCGTGCTGTATTTTATAGTCTTTCCACTGTTCTTTGATTCAAGCTCTGCAAGCTCTTTAATATGCGCCTCAACTATATCTGCCATCTTCCATAGTGTTACAGAACGCTCCATTGGGGTTTTAGATGTCCATTCACCCAAATCAAATGCCTTGCGCGCAGCACTTATCGCGCTCTTTGCATCCTTTTTGCTGCCGAGCGCAACCTGCGCGATTTTAGTCTCAGTAGCAGGATTTATTACATCGAAATAGCCGCCGCCAGATGCCTCTATATGTTCTCCATCTACAAACATCTTCCAGCGCATCTGCATCATTGCCACCAGATATAACATGCGAAGCTATCTATTAAAAGCTTTTGACGGATTATTTATGCAAGTTTTTAATTCTCGCATTCTCTAATACTATACAAATCTTAATTTTAAATAATGTTATCTACGTTCTTTTTCTTTTTGGCATTTACTGCAAACTCCCAGTTCCTTAGAAGTTATAGGATACAAATTGTATATGATGTGCAAATGCAAGTGTGTAAATCCAAGATTTCAGATTGCCTTTGCATCCTCGATTTTCTTAAAGAGCTGCTTTGGCTCGTTTATGTGCACTTCGCCTTGTGGCAGGATTTTTGCGCCTTGCAAAAGTTCTATGTTTGTATTTAAGGATTTGGCAAGCTGCTCTGCCGCATCAGGGAGATATGGGTAGAGCAGAACACTTAAGGCCTTGCATATGCCAATACACACAAATAAAACTTTTTCACACCCATCTCTGTCGGCATTTATCAGCTCCCATGGCTTGTTGTCCTGGAAGTATTTATTGCCAATAGAGGATACTTCAAGGACCCTATTTAGCCCTCGCCCTATTTTGAAGTTAGACATATCCGCATCAAATTCATCAATTAGCAAGTTTATGCGTGATATTATTTCCATATCGTTTTTATCGATGGCATTTTTAGATTTGAGCTCTCCTTTGTAATTTTTATACGCAAAGGTCATTGTGCGATGAATGAAATTTCCTATGTTTGCGACCAGTTCCGTATTATTTGCCGCAATCAAATCATTCTCCGAAAAATCGCCGTCCTCAAATGTCGGTATGCCCCTTAAGAGATAATACCTTACTGCGTTTACTTCGTACTTGTCAATCATTGCCATCGGGTCTACCACATTTCCAAGCGACTTGCTAATCTTCTGCCCCTTTGATGTTACGTATCCGTGCACAATTATATGTTTTGGCATCTCTAACCCGGCGGACATTAGCATCGCAGGCCAATAGATGGCATGGAATCGTATTATGCCTTTTCCTATAATGTGCATATCTGCGGGCCATAGGCTCTTGAACTTCTGTTCATTAGATCCAAAACCTATGCTTGTTAGATATATGCTAAGTGCATCAAACCACACATATATCTTCTGGGATTCATCCTTTGGCACCGCTATGCCCCAGCCCTTAGCCCGCTCATTGGACCTTGATATGCTAAAATCCTCTAGCCCCTCGTCTATTTGGCCAATTATCTCATTCTTCCGCTCTTTTGGCAGTATGACAAGCGATCCGCTGTCTATCATCTCTCGTATCCTGCCAGAGTACTTAGATAGCCTGAAGAAATAGTTCTCTTCTTTTACCACATCCGGCTTTGTCAAATGCTCTGGGCACAACCCGTTTACCAAATCCTTTTGGGTGTAAAAAGCCTCACAGCCCGTACAGTATAGTCCACTGTATGTTTTTTTGTATATGTCATCTGAGTCCATGCACATATTCCATAACTTCTCAACGCCATTCCAATGCGCTTCATCCTGCGAGGAGCGCACAAACGCGTCATAATGCATGCCTATACTTTTTACAAACTCCCTAAAACTATTCGAATTCGCATCGCATAACGCCTTTGTTGTTATATTCTGTTTTGCCGCAGCCTGTACGCACTTTATGCTGTTCTCATCAACGCCTGTAGTAAGGAATACCTCCTGGCCCTTTAGGGCATGGTATTTTGCAATGGTATCGGCCTGCACAAACTCTAGGGCATGGCCAATGTGCGGAGGAGCGTTAACATAAGGTATTGCCGTTGTCAAATAGTATTTATTGCTTTTAGTATCCATATCAATGCCCGCCACAAATCATATTATAGTAAATTTGAGATTTTCAATATATTTTGCTAGCGCAAGATTATATAGCTATTCTGCAACATGAGGCTATAACCTATACTAGAGATAGTTGAAGTTTTTTGTTAATGAAAATAGCAGTACTAAATTGATATATGCATTTTACGTGTTAATACAGAAAAAGAGCAGCAGTTATTCATCTTCAGGGTCTGCTTTTGATACTTTCTCTTTTTTCATTCCCTTGGGCATTTTTGGCTTGTATATCTTAAGCTCAGGGAATATCTTAAGCAGCTCATCAGAATCTATGTACGGCTTCACATTTGCCCGCTCAGAAAGGCGCAAAACCATATATGACTCAGCAATTTTCTTCATGCGCTTATCAGAGCATGCAGACTGAGCAACATCCTTTGCCTCTTTTTGCTCAAGCTTCGATAGGGCATTGCCCAAAGATTCATAGCCTTTGCCGGATATAGGTATTTTTAATACATACTCATCTAGCATGTTAACATCAATGCCTAATATCTTATAATACCGATTTTCTATTGAAGAGCGTATGACAGATAGTATGTATGCGGCCTCTTCGGGCTTTGCATTCTCTTCAAAGGCCTGCCTTCGTATAGATACCCAGTCTTTGTACTTTACCATGAAGTCTATATATTGCGCAGGCTCATCCATTGCCCCACCGATTAAGACTTGTTTATTATGTAGTATCCCGCAGCCTTCTCCCTTGCAACGCGCTTTATTACTCCCTTTTGTGTGAGTGAGACCAGCGCATTTGTCACAAGGCCTTTAGGCCTGTTTGCGCGCTTCATTATATCGTCTGCAGTTTTTATGCTTGAATCCTTCGTTGCGCCTATCTCTTCCATGGCCTTTATTATAGCCTGTTCAATTGGTGTAGTCTCTACCATAAAATAACCTTTTTATAAAGCCTCAATTAGGCGCTCTACGCCTTCTTTACTTTGAGCGCCTTCTTCTTGGGCCTTAAGTATTTTGAGCCGCATCTCCTGCATTTCTCCGCGCCTGCTCTGTTTCTGGATTTGCACTTCTTGCATATCCATATCTTCGATAACTCCGCATCCGCTATAGGAAACTTGCCCATTAATATCAACTTTAAAACTTAAATTTAAAATTAAAATAAAAAAATAGAATTAGCTAATTCTACCTTCTCGAAAGCTCAGATATCTCCTGGCTTCCCCCTTCTGACTGGTTTGACTGGCTCTGGCCTGAGGCAGACACTAAAACTACATCTCCGATATTTCTTATGCTCTTGAATATTACGCTCTTTTGCTGCAATAGCCTCTTCGCCTCTACGCGATCGGCATTTCTCCACTCTTCCATCAATATCCTGCTTACCTCTCCGCGCTCAAGGTCTATTATAGCATCACGCACTTCGCCAAGATACTGTCCGGCGTCGCTGTACACATCAAGATTGTATATTTCGGAAACTCTCACATGAACACCTATTGGTCTGTAATATAACTTCATTAACATTTAAATATCTTATTGCAGATCTTGTACTAAAAATATATGGCAAAAACAGTAATTATTTCATAGAATATTGTCCTTTAAAACACCGAGTGATTCAAAATCGCGTTGAATTATAGGCATATTGCGCTTTATCCTTATCGCGGCTGCGGGGTGCAGAGTCGGATAGTAGAATATACCATCAGACTGCATCAAGGTCCCATGATACTCCATTATAGGGCTCATATCAGTAATGGACTTTAGGGCTATAGAGCCGACAAGGATAATTAGTTTTGGAGATATTATTTCTATTTGAGACATGAGGTATTCTCTACATAGCTCTATCTCCTTATTTGTTGGTGCACGGTTCTTTGGAGGGAAGAACTGAATAGTACTGGTGATATATATCTCACTGCGTGAAATGCCAATAGATGCCAGCAGGCTATCTAGCAGCCTTCCGCTTATACCTACAAAAGGCCGGCCGTAAATATCCTCGTTTGCGCCTGGCGCCTGGCCTATTAGCATTATATCTGCATTTAAATTGCCCTCGCCTTTGACAAATTTTTTGCTCAAGCCCCATTTGCCGCCCTTGATTGAAAACGGCAGGCGAGCGTAGTTTTTATTCAATTTTCGCATGCGTTCTATCTTTCCCATACAAACTCAACTTTTACTTGTTTTTGTGCTTGCAATTTTATATGCAAAGCAAATTAGCGGCTCTTTTTTAGCCCGATTTAATGAGTCGTATATTTTTGATTCTAAATAGCCAGATATACTTCCAAGCGAGTCTGTTTTCACATCGCAAAATGATGAAGCACTGGTTTCATTTGCCAGTTCAAAGAACATCATGTTTACTGTTGCGCCCTGCATTCCTTTGGCATAGGGCATTGATAGGTAGTTTACATAAAATGTGGTGTTATATGACTTTACCTCTTCGCTTACAACACTAATTCCGCTGCCAAGCAAATAGATGTATGGGCCGCCTAAAATTGTATAATTTAGCGTAACTCCGCCGGGCTCTATAAATTTGTATATGTTGCCCAAAAGATAGGCTGAATAGCCGGTCTGGTTGGGGCTGCCCAAATGAAACAGCATTGTGCCGTTCTGATATCCGATGTAATAATACCTTGAAACGCTTGCGTTTACTGTACTGATAACCTGCGACTGTATAGAGCTAGTATTGGATAGCGGCAAACTAAAGTAGTAGGATGGCAGATACATAAGGTTATAGTACGGCAGAGATATCAAAAAAGAGATTACACCGAATAAAATCACCAATGCTATTGATAATATAATGGGCAATTTCTTGCCAGATTTAATGTTCTCCCTTATCGCATTAATCCATTTAAAACTAAAATAAAGCTTCAAGTCAAATCTGCGATATAACATCAGCGCAAATATGATGGCAAGATAAAATGACAATGGGCCAAATAGCGCAAGAACAGATTCGGCAATGCCGCCAAGCAGGCCGTATGCCCATATTGCAATGGACAATAATATTAGCGCCAGATTTATTACAAGTGCTAAAATAATAGAAGCTAAAAGCCATTTTAACTTTGCAAATGTTCTTCCTTCAAATAAGTATGTGATAGGTAGAAGCAGCATAACAATTGCGATAAATTCGCCAAAAGATATGCTGATGCTTGATAGTTCAAGCAGATATCCAGAGGGTGCAACTATTGCATTGCTATGCGATGCGACATTTACTCCAAGCGCATGCATTATATACGATGCTGCATTTGCGTTTGCATTGATAAAACCGCCATTTAATGAGGTTATAGGAAATAATATAAGCACGGATAAGAGCAGAAGGTATAGTAGCACAGGGTAATATTGCTTAATTGAAGATGCTCCAAATATCGCTAC
>JAJZLZ010000059.1 GCA_021850375.1 Microcaldota archaeon | reverse complement strand
CAATTGCTTTCCTATCAGTATGCGCCTAATCGAAGGGTCCATCGTGTTTAGATGGGTGCCGTCGGTATTTAGTGCTATTAGCTTTGCGCCTGATATGCCGCTCTTTGACATGCGCTGAACGGTGTTTGATCCGCCGCCCCCTACGCCGCATACCGCGATCTTTGGCCTAAATAGGTCGCTCTCAGGCGTATCAGATCTCAAAGCACTATCTATTAAATCCATAATATCAACCAATTGATGTTATTTGATACGCAAAATATATCTTAATAGCTTATGTGCAAATTCTATGACTGCTACTTCACGCTCAATGCCGCATGGCGCTATAATATGCGCAATTTCAGTTTTAGTTAATGGCGTATTGATTTCTGTAAGCTATAAATACTTTTCAGATAGAATATTGGTATACTTATCACTGCTAAATGCGGCGCTTTAAGTTAACTATATATTCGTGATCTATTATGGCAAGGCTAAGACCGGCTAGGACATGCAGAAGGCCTAATTCCCAGGCATGGGCAAGATATTCGATAAAAAAGCCAAGGAAGAACTACGTCAGAGCGCTTCCGCACACGAGCCTTTTGGTGTTTAACATGGGCGTGCAGAAAGATGATTATGATATGGATATCGCATTCTGCCCCATTCAGGATATACAGCTGCGGTCAAATGCTATAGAGGCCGCGCGCCTAACTACTAATAAGTATCTTGAGAACGAGCTGCCTCAGGCCTATAGCTTTAAGATTTTGGTGTATCCGCACAACGTCATAAGGGAGCACAAGATGGCCACCGGCGCAGGAGCAGACCGTCTATCTAAGGGAATGACCCAGTCATTTGGCCGCCCGGTGTCAATAGCCGCGCGCATAAAGAAGGGCCAGGCACTATTTAGGATAAAAACCTACAAGCAAAACAGAAAGAAGGTCGTCGAGGCGCTAAGGCGCGCAAACTCGAAGCTTTCCGGATCTTTCAATATAACAACAGCATAATTTAGCCCGATACACTTTTTTGGGCCTTAAGCAAATTCGTGAGATTTCTATGCGCATTCTATTGCAGTTCCCAGAAGGATTGAAGCAGAAGGCACTAGAGCATGCGCTTCGCCTCGAATCTGAGGGGCATGAAGTGTTTATATCCGCCTCGGCCAGCTATGGCGCATGCGACCTTGCACTTGATGAGGCTAAAAACATCAAGGCAGATAAGCTCATACACTTTGGGCACGGAGAGTTCCACAAGGTTGACTTCAATGTGGAATACATCGAATACCACATGGATGCCGATCTATCTATTTTAGACAAATCACTTGATGCGCTTGCAAAATACAATAAAATAGGCCTTGTCACCACAATACAGCACACCCACCAATTAGATGATATAAAATCCTTCTATGAGAGGCACAATAAAACAGTTATCATAGGCAAACCATATGGATTTGCCAAAAAGAAAGGCCAGATACTAGGATGCGATATAGGCAGCGCCGCAAGCATAGACAGGGAGGTTGATGCGTTTGTATATTTCGGCGGCGGGATGTTCCATCCCCTAGGCGCGCTTCTCTCCACCACAAAGCCGTTTATCGTAGTTGAGCCCTATACCAAGCAAATCGAAAATATTGATAGGCATAGGGAGATATATAGAAAAAGAAGCCGCGGGCGCATACTAGGATCTATACAAGCAAAGAAGTTTGCAATACTAGTCAGCACAAAGAACGGCCAAAACAACACCCAGCTTGGCAGGCTAATAAAAGAGAAGTTAAGCAAGGCCAATCTAATCGGCGAGATATTAGTCGCGAACACATTTGACTTTGACGCTCTAAACAACATGCGCGAATTTGACGCCTTTGTCAATACCGCATGCCCTAGAATCTCTGTTGACGACCCGACAAGGCTTAGTAAGCCACTGCTTAGCGCAAACGAGCTAATGGAGGTCATCAAGATGAAGCAGGAGATTGTGGCTATGCAAAATAGCAAAGCATAGTCTAATTTAGACGCAAATAGGTAACATCAGACTAGTTTTAATGCCAATGTGCAAAGCAAGGCAGATCAAAGTCTTAGCTACAGCGCTAGAGCTGATAAAAACATTGAATTAATTAAAAAAGAAAGAGATTTAAAAATAAGAAATTAAAGAAAAAAAGAAGAAAAAGAGCAACCGATTAGGATGCTCTTACCGTTATTGTTGCTACCTTTGCTATCAAAAATGGATTTGATCCGCCAGGAGCTCCGGCATTTTGCGTGTAGTTCATCCATATTGATCCGCTGAATGCCGCACCAACTGATAGTGCATTGTCAGGATTGCCTGTTGGACCATAGCACGGTATTGAGTTATACTGTGTCATTTGGCCAAGCTGCACACCTGATTGCAGTGTCAATGCATTGTAAGTAGATAAGCTATTTGATGTGCCAAAGGTATAAGAAGTACCGACATATCCAGGCACGTTCGCTATTCCAATTGCCCAATTTCCGACCTGTCCACCGCTGCCTACTGAACCACTTGGTTCATATATGTAAAACACTGAGTTTGTAGGATTTGGCCCTGAGCTTGTTGATGTCGCAGTGCATGCGAATCCTACATTGTATATCTGTGAGCCAGTATTTTGTCCGAATGTAAATAATACGTTGCCAGATGTGAATAGAACCGGACTTTGACATAGATAACCTGGTGCTGCTACGCATGATGTTCCAAGCAGTGCGCCCCCGTTGAATACTCCAAGGGAGAAGAGTGCTGCCAAAACTACTGCGATTATTAGTATCGCCCATCCATAGGTCATAAGGTATTCCATAGCGCTTTGCGCTTTCCGCTTATTGTTTAACATCTTAGGCATTATTTCACCTTTCAGTTCAAGCTAATATACATAAGCAACATTTAAAAGGCTTTCTGCAAAATTTTATACTGCACCTTATATAGGAATAGATGTGAATGAATGTGGGAGTTTGAACCGATCATTATGCCTAATGGCAAAACAATTTCTGTTAAAACAATATATGCTAAAAACAGGCGCATGGTTGGCAGGCTTGAAAATGACTGCGTTATTATAAAGGTGCCGATTCGATGGGATGATAAATATGCCAGAGAATGCGCAGATAAGATATATGGCAACATAAAAAGAAGGCTGCTCAGGCATCCGGAAATTGCAAATCTGAAAAGAAGGCAAAAGAGCGAATTTAAAAACAATGATAATGTCTCTGCCCTTGGGATGAATTTCCACATAAGTGTAGTGCCATGCGAAACTCTAAATAAAAAAAGCTATGCCAAATTGGACTTGGACTCAAATTCTATTATAATTAGGGTTCCATCATCATATGATGAATCGAAAAATAGGCAGGTTATATCAAGGCTTGCACGAAAGGTAATATCTACTGCCACCCAGCCTATCCTAAGCGAAATTGTTTGGCAACTAAATTCAGCACATTTCAGCAGTAGGCTTGGGAGAATACGTATAAGGGACAATTTAAACACATGGGGATCATGTTCGAAGGACAATAACATAACGATAAACTTCAAGCTGCTCTTAATGGAGAGGCAGTTTTTAGACTATGTTATAATCCATGAGCTTGCACACACAAAAATCAGAAATCACAGCAGCAGATTTTGGAAGGAGGTTGAGAGGACCATGCCACAATATGCACAGGTAAGGCAAGAACTTAGAAAGCTATAATACAAATGTTTATAAGTCTTGTATCTGTTTTATATCCATGGAAAAAGTATCCATAATAATACCTACATTTAATAGGAAAGAGATGCTTACCAGATGCATAGACTCGGTTCTAAAGAGCAGCTATGGCAATTATGAGATAATTGTAAGCGACGATGCATCATCAGATGGCACCGATGTTGCAGTGAAGAAATATCTCAAATATAATAATTTCAGATACATACGAAATAAATCTCCGCAGTTGCTATCTAAAACCATAAACAATGCCCTGCGACATTCGCACGGCAGCTATATTTTCATATTAGATGATGATAATGTAGTAGACCCTAACTGCATAAAGACCCTCGTTTCATCTTTTGTAAATGATAAAACTGTTGGAATAGCAGGACCTCTAGCCTTATATTATTCTAAAAAAGACAGAATTGCACATGCCGGAGTAAAAAGAAGCGGTTTTATGCGGCGTGCAATATACCCTAATCTCAACAAAAAACTCACAACTAAAATTAAGATAAACATTGATATTGAGGATTTTGCCAATGCGTTTATGTTTAAAAGAGATATAATGCATGCATCAGGAGCATGGGACCTTCTGATACCGTTCATGGGAGAGGATGGGGATTTTGAAGCAAGGATAATACGGCAGGGATATAAAACGGTAATAAATCCAGATGCTATAACATATCATGATATCAAATACGACCCAAACCAGAAGTATTTTGTTAGGTTAAATGATATGCGGATGTATCATATGATGCATAGCAAGATATTGCATGAATACAGGTATGACAATTTGGCCGGCAAAATCACATTTACCATTTCAATACCTATATATGCAATTTATTACGCATACCGCATAACATTTTCCGATAAAACCGCGCTTGGCAAACTATCGCTGTTTGCAAACCTTACGGCGGGCATTATAATTGGGATAGTGGATTCACTTTTAATGAGGCAAAAAATAGAGTGGATAAGATGAATAAGCAACAGCTTGTTAGCGTTATTATACCTACTTACAACAGGAACGACAAGCTTGTACGGTGCATAGAAAGCGTGTTTAATAGTACATATAAGAATTTGGAAGTTATTGTGGTGAATGACTCTAAGGAAAATAAACTAAAGAAAATTTTATCTGCATATAAAGTGAAAATAATAAATAATAAAAAAAGGATGTTTGCTGCTTATTGCAGAAACATTGGCGCAAAAAAAGCCAGGGGCGAGTTGCTTTTTTTCCTTGATGATGATAATATATTAGATAGCAAATGCATTGAACATTTGGTGGCAAATTATATGCCGCGTATGGGACTTATAGGCCCAATAATGTATAATGAGAAGGGGGAGCTTTGGTTTTACGGCGGAAAGGTAAATTGGATAATTCCTTATGCCAAATCACATAATAAAAATGAAATAAGAAGAAAGCTAATAGAGACAGATGTTATACCTAACGCATATATGGCGAACAGGAAAAAATATATTGATGCGGGTATGGAGAATTATATGCTGTTCCCAAATTTTCATGATGATTTGGATATAGCACAAAAGCTTAAAATAAACGGTTATAAAAGCTACATATTGACTACCGCCAAAACGCTTCATGATTATGGCAAAGTAAAAGATCATATTTATCCAGATAGATTGTACCAGATGATAAAGTGCAGCATAATTGCAGAAAAAATATATGCTCCAATATATAAAAAATATATATTTTTAATATGCTTTTTGCCGATTTATACAGTGTATTACATTATATACTACATACCATTAAAAGGAAGAAATAGGTTAGCATTGTATAATTCCTATTTAAATGGATTAATTGATGGTTTAAATTTTAATGTGAGGGAATGGAAGAACCCAAGATTGCAATAGTAGTATCAAACTTCAATGGAGCTTCAATATATTATAGAGGAGTGTGTATACTGGAACTCTGCTTGAAAAAATTAGAAAATACGGCATATAAAAATTATAAGATATTTGTAGCAGATGATAGCTCCACGGATAAGAGCTTTGAATTTGTAGCAGATAAATTTCCATTCGTTGAATTTGTAGTGAACAAACCAAATGGAGGATACGCGCAGAACATGAACAATGCAATACATTATGCCCTTAAAAATTTTAAGCCGAATTATCTAATGTTGATGAACAATGATATACTTATAGAGGATCCGAATTGGATTAGAGAACTTGTTAAAACTTTTGCCGTTGATAAAAAAATAGGTGTAGTAGGATGCCAGCTGCTATTCCCAAATAACACGATAAACAATGCAGGAGAGCTTGAAGATAAGGGCAATTATTTTTGGAACATCAGGGGCAGGGGAGAAAAATACACAGGCAAATATGATAAGGTTGAGGATATAGGACTTGTAACTGGTGCGGCGTTTTTAATAAAGTCGGAGGTTTTTAGAAAAATAGGCTTTTTGGATGAGGTTTTTTTCATGGGCAGCGATGATACGGATTTTATTCTTAGAGCCAAAGACAACGGTTATAAAGTTTACTACAATGGTACAATAAGACTAACGCATCTTGATAGTTTTACATCAAACAGGTTGAAAGACGAAAATTTAAGGACAATAACATCGGCTTATTGTGAACGAGGGGCAGTTTATTTTCTGCTTAAATGGAAAAAACGATATAAGCTAACGCACTTATTTAAGCTGTATCTATTTATGGTTTTTGGGACGTATTTATCAATAACCGATAACAAAACAAACAAAAGAAGCTTTAAAAAATTGCATTTTAGGTTTAAATTAATAGATCTAAATAACGGCTTGCGCTTTCCTTTGATAAAAAGGATTTGTTATGGGATCTTCTTTGAAATAAGCGGCGTGCTTATTTATCTAAAGTATAGCAGAACACTGCGGAAAGTGAGATATGTAAAAATGGTTAAAAGCAACTGATAACATGAGAGTGCTTCAAATCCTATTTAACAGCCCTTTAAGCAACGGAGGGATAGAGAGAATAGTGCTCGAACTGTCAACTATGTTGAATAAGGATAAAAATACCGTTGATGTCTTATGCGCGGGCGCTTTGGATACCTATGAAAATGCAGAATTTGGCAGGGTGATAAGCTTAAAGGTACCAACATATAAATTTGCCGGAAGATTGAGTACTGCCCTTAGAAAGATCCATTACAATATTAAATTAAAAAAATTTGTTTTGAAAAATCAAAACGAATATGATATATTTCATTTCCATGGTGATGTTGGGGGTTTTAAGGAGATGGCTAATCTTAATAGCATAGCAACACTGCACGGATTTACCAAAGATGCATCTTCCAAAAGAAACATCATTATCAAACTAATTTTATACTTCGCATCGATTAGATATGAAATAGGAAATTTAAAATACGCTAAAAGATTAACTGTTGTTAACAAAAAAATAGCGCAGCTAATCAATAAGAAATACAACAAAAAATGCGTTGTCATATATAACGGAGTTGATACGCACAAATATGCCCCAATATCACAAGAAGAAAAAATTAGATTGAGAAGATCACTTAATCTTCAAAGTAAAAAACGGTATGCAATATTTATCGGGGGAGATAGATACATAAAGGGTCTAGATATTTTTGTATCCGTTATTGATGGTATAGATAGGATATATGCAAACGTTTTAGGAGCTCGTTCAAAGACCCATAAAAATATAAAATTTTTAGGCAGTGTCGATGAAAAAACTCTTATTAAATATCTTTTATGCTCTGATGTACTAATAGCACCTTCCCGCTACGACGCATTTTCGATTTCTGCATTAGAAGCAATCAGCTGTGGAATACCAATTATCATTTCAAATAATTTGGGAATATGCGAAATTATTGAAGATAATATTAACGGATTAGTAGTAAATAGTTTGAATCCTGATTATTACGTTAGGCGGACGATTAAATTACTATCAGATTATAAACAGTATAGGGAAATTTCATATAATGGCAGAAAGTTAGCATTAAGACATAGTGTAGGTATAATGTATAAGAACTACAAAAGAATTTATATGTGATTATTTGGATTACGCCATATCTAATAAGGAAAAAGTTATTGCTAGAATAAATAATATAATTGACAAATTTAAAAATGCAATTTTAATAAAGGAAATTATTTACAACTGGCAGGATATTGTACTTTTCAGGTGTGGTTTGAAAAATATTATTAAGGTTAATTTTAAAAGCGGTCAATCAGTATTTGTAAATAATAAAACACAATATTCTAAACTTTGGAAAAGTAAGCCGGCAATACAAGCGTTAATAAATTATTATAATATCCGATATAAAACAGATATCAAATTAGGGGAATACTTAAGTTTCTTTTATCTGAAAAATAAAGTAAAAATTTACTATAAAAATTATATAGATATTGCACAAATATTAAGCTTGATTAAAGAAAACTTTATAGACGAACAGTACAAATTGTTGAGCGTATCTAATTCTTATGTTTTAGATATTGGAGCTAATATAGGAGACAGCGCGTTATATTTTGCGTTTAATAATGCAAAACATGTATATGCTCTTGAACCATTTCCGTATTCTTTTATGAATTGTAAAAAAAATATAACGCTGAACAAATTCGACAGAAAAGTAACATGCATGTGTGCAGGAATAGGCGGTTCTAATAAATCTTTAATAATACGTAATTCATTTAGAAGCGCCGATAGCAGCGGTTTGGTACATTTCAAATCAGGCCGGAAGGTATCGATTTATACTTTAGATGCGCTGCTTAGAAAACTAAGTTTAGATAGTTGCATATTAAAGTTAGATTGCGAAGGTGCAGAGTATGGTGCAATATTAAATTCCAATACTAAAACACTGAGAAAATTCAAACAAATATTTATAGAGTACCACTATGGTTACAGAAGTCTTGTTAAAAAACTTAGGGCTTCTAATTTTTCAATCAAATATACGCAACCAGTAAAGGTGCACAATTTAAATGCTAAAGATCCAAATATGTACATCGGAAAGATATACGCAGTAAGGCAGGATTAATTAACCCAGATACTTCTTGCGCTCCTGCTGCTGTTTTTTGAAAAAGTCTTTTGCATTCTCCTTCTCGCTCCACTCCACCAGCTCCTTTAACCCCTCAACTAGGTCTTTTTTTGCGGCTGTGTTGAAATCTCTCTGCATTAATGACGTATTAGCATAGTCATGCCTATTATCGCCATGCCTAAAGTCCTTGGATATGTTCGGCTCTATGCTTAAGCCCAACAGAGTGCTCAAGGATTTTGCCATCTGCTTTAACGAAGTTGGTTTGCCCGTACCGACATTGTAAACCCCCTCGCCTTTCTCAAGAGCCAGCACGTTCATTCTTGCAATGTCTGATACATGGATGAAGTCCCTCAACTGCTCCCCATCCTCAAATAGTATGGGCTGCTCCCTGTTCTTTAGCCTTGATAAAAATATTGCGATGACTCCAGTATAAGGATTGCTTAGGCTCTGCCTTGTGCCAAATACATTAAAGTACCTAAAGGCCACAGTAGGCATGTTTAGGGCGAAAGAGTAATCTATTGCGATGCGCTCCGTAGCGTATTTTGAAAGCGCATAAGGATTTAGGTTCTGCGCGGGCTTAGACTCCACTATTCCAACGGGAGATACAGTTTCGTAGCATTCGCCGCATAAAACCTCCCATTCCCCCAATTTAAGCTGCTCAATGGGGCGCGTGTTTGGATATATGAGACCGTGCTTCTTGCACATATACGCCCCTTCGCCATATATGCTCTTTGAAGATGCAACGACAATCTTTTTTATATTCTTTTTTGCGTTCGGGCTCTTTGTTATCGCTTCATAGATGGTGGAAGTTCCTGTGGCATTCACATCCATATATTTTATAGGCTGCCAGAAGCTCTGGGACACCCCAACCGCTGCGGCAAGGTGTATAATATAATCTACATCCTCTATGTTTTTCTTCATCAGGCTTTTTGTCCTTATGTCGCCTATTATGTATTCAACCTTATCGTTCATGTATGCCGGTTTCCTGCCTAGGTGTACCTGCTTTTCAAGGTTGTCTATAACGCGAACCTCATATCCCTTGTCCACCAGCAAATCTACAGTATGGCTCCCTATAAAACCTAATCCGCCGGTCACTAAAACTTTTGACATATATATATCGATTAAAATTTACATAACAATGTATATATTGCTTTGCTATGCCAAAAATCAAGGCAAATCTAAGTTTCCTTTACCTTAATTAAGTCATTTTGGGTAATGCGCTTTCGCATAATTGTCATTAAAAAGAGGACTTTTAAAGATTCCTTTAGCCTCCAATATTTTCTGTCTTTGAAATTTATGAGCTTGCGCTTCTTGCCGGCCGTATTTCCATATGTCCAAAGTATGCATGAACCAAAATATATCAACAACGTATTTAACTTCTCTTTATAGGGAGATTTTTTGTATTTTTTTAGCAAAAAATAAACCATTGATATCCGATCGCCGTAAAATCTCCAATCGCGCCGCGATGAATTCTTGTGCTTTATGCTGGAAAACCCTTCCAAATGAACAATTGTGACTGCATCTGCACGCACAACAGGCAGATTGTTTAACCTCGTGCGCACGCAGTAGTCTATATCCTCCCAGCTGGTCAAAAAGCCCTCATCCAGCACGCCAACTTTTTTTATAGCCTCTTTGCTTATCATAAAGCATGCTGTGAGTGGGGCGCCATGGTCCATATTAGAAAATGCCGCATTGCTATCTAATATTGGCATCTTTGCACTTGGTGGTATGAAGTTGCATCCTATTACGCCGGCCTTGCTCTTTTGCGCAACATCTACCATCTTGCTAAGCCAAGTTTTATCTTTGAATATCAGATCGTTGTTTAGAAGTATAAAATAGTCAGGATCGTATTTTTTTACGGCGTATTTTATTCCGATATTATTCTGCCTGGAGAAGTGGTTTATGTTCCTTTTTAGCTCTATTGCATCAGCGCCCATGCTTTTTATGTATTCTAACGAGCCATCATCAGACTTGTCGTCAACCACGACGGTCTTATAGTTGCTGTAGCTTGTCTTATATAAGGATTCAAAGAATAGCCGCAGTATGCTTTTGTTGCCGAACTTTATTGCCATTCCATTGTAATTTACAACAATAAGGGCGACGCGCAATTCATGTTTGTTAAGGTCTGTAATTTGGCTCATTTAAAAACCTATAGAATAAACAGCTTAACTTATATAGCAAGACTTAAATACTTTGTTCAGATAATAGGTATTGCTTTTTGGCGCAATAGTACTATTCATAGTGCAGTATGCGCCGTGTGAAAATTCCTGCTTGGAATTGGATGTAGGCTTGAGGCATGCAAAAATGGAATTCAACGCAATTGCTAAATAAGAATAAAAAGCGGACAATCGACTCCAGTCGATGCTGCTGGAGGGCACTGCTATCAGATTTCGACAGCCATGCAAGTCTGCGCAACCACTTGGTTGTGCGGCGTACGGCTCAGTAACACGTGGTCAATCTACCGCAAAGAGGCGAATAAGTTCGGGAAACTGAATGTAATACGCCATAGGCTATGGCATCTGGAAGGAGCTACAGCTAAAAGAGATGCGAATTGGAGCATTTTCACTTTGCGATGAGACTGCGGCAGATCAGGCAGATGGCGGGGTAACGGCCCACCATACCGATAACCTGTAGGGGATGTGAGAGCATAGGCCCCGAGAAGGGCACTGAGACAAGGGCCCTAGCGCTACGGCGTGCAGCAGGCGCGCAAACTCCACAATGCGCGTAAGCGTGATGGGGGGAATCTGAGCGGTTGACTTCGGTCAACCTTTTGCCAAGTGTAGCACGCTTGGCGAATAAGTGCTGGGCAAGACCGGTGGCAGCCGCCACGGTAATACCGGCAGCACAAGTGGTGTCCACGATTATTGGGCTTAAAGCGCTCGTAGCTGGCCTATGCC
>JAJZLZ010000028.1 GCA_021850375.1 Microcaldota archaeon | reverse complement strand
TCACGCTCAGGGAGAGAATGTAAGACCTCAACAGGGGGCAGTCCTCAAAGAACTGAGAACTAATAAAACACATCCTTTGCGGGATGCAATGATTGCATGAACGCAGAGGAAGCCCACATTGTTTACGGGTGGGAGGATGTCACCAATAACAGAACAACACATTGTATTGTTCCTTAATGATATCTCCTGCGTTATTTTTGGTTATGGGGTATCTGGTGACGAAACCGCGGAAAACGTCTCATCTGTATTTGAAAACTTTGTAAAAACATACGGAATCTTGAAACAGGTAATAAGTAGTCATGGCACACACTTTATCTCTGTTCAAATAGACAGCTGCCCTGATCTAGAAATGAATGTGTTCCATAAGAAATTATATGAGTACAAAGTTGAACATATTCTTGCAAGAGTAAAACCCTCAAACGAATGGAAAACTAAAGAAGTGGTTTTATACATCTGACCTGTTGGTTGAAAGTTTTAATGAAAATATTAAAGAAGCGATTGGTTTCTATAATTTTGATAAGCCGTACATGAGTTTGATAACACTTAAAGGTCGCCCCAGGACATTGTATGTGGCACTTCTCATTAAGATGAGAAAGAATTAAAGGTAGATATTGTGAAAATCAATTATCGTCAGAAAATTAATTTAGGGCAATGCAGCGAACGCCACATCACCAATTTTTGGAGTTCAGCCACATTGCACTTTTTGGTATAACTTTAAGTTCTTTAAGCGCATCAAATTTTTTTCTGCCTATAAAGTTCCATTTACTTATTTTAAGATTTTTGATGTCGTATTTGTTTATTACGCCGGTCTTTAACTTAATAATTTCTCGAATTGCCCAGATCATTCGATCAAGATTTCTTATTTTGCTGGATTCATTTAGTAACCTATTTGAGTACCTAACTCGTGAGACCCTGCTATATTCTTTTATAAATATTCTCTTTTGAGCATAATTGAGTTTTATCCTATCAAATAACGTTGCGATATCATAGTAGGGATCTCCCTGTGAGGTCCGTTCCCAATCTATAATTTTCAGTCCTTTTTTCGAAAGTATAATATTTTCCAACGCGATGTCAAGGTGTATAAGTGCCACTTGTTTTCCATAACCCTTTGAATGAGCTATTTTTGTATAGGCGTTAGTTAGCTCACAAAAAAATCTTTTCTTCTCTTTTGTTTCTGTAAAGAATTTTTCTGTTAACTTAAGCCGTCTGGCAGAATCTGCAAGCGCCTTTTGTTGTGTTGAAAGATCATTAAACTTTCCCCTTATTTTTCTGCTTAATCTGATTGTATGCAGATGAGCAACGATCTGGGCAAGCTCCTTTAACTGTGCAGTATTGAAATGCTTTAGTGGCTTTCCCTCAACATAATCCAATATTATGAACGAATGCCCTACTGCCGATCCCTTGCTTAAGATATACGATTTTGGGGAAAGCCCATATTTTTCAATATATCTTAGTACAAAATATTCATAGGATAAGTGGTAGTGGTGCCTCATTCTCCTTGTGCTTAGCCTTAATAAGAACTTTTTGTTATCTATAGTTATTAGGAAGTTGCGGTGGCTTAAACCGTTTGTTTTAAGTTCTTTTATTTTAATAGAATTAGGTTTTGATTTGAGGTCCAAGCGATTAGGGTTTAATCGCGTTATATAATCCCTTATTTTATGTTCTAAACTATCCATGTTATCTTGATACATTAAAAATTTAAATAACCTCCTTCTGGTAAATTTGTAAGGTTTAAAGAGATATATAATTAATTAAGATAATAATTAGGTTTTTTGGCATCATGCGCTTTTTATGGGGCAGACGTTCTTTATCGTACTCTTAGACTTATTATTATGAATTATATGGGCGCTATGTAGTTGTGGGCGCACGACTTTTTAGCATTAGCCATGCTAATCCAATATGCGCAAGTGGGCCCGAGGAGAATCGAACTCCTGATCTTCACGTTGTCAACGTGACGTCTTACCATTCGACTACGGGCCCGATTAAATAGTGATCTGCATTCCGTCGTTCGCCGCCTTTGTGTTCTTGAATACTTTCGATGCCTCCTCTTCAACCTCCATTCTGTTGTGGTATCTGGCACTTATATGAGTTAGAACAAGCATATTAACTTTTGCCTTTTTGGCTATATTAGCCGCTTCAAGCGAGGTCGAATGCATCCTGGCCTGTGCCATGCTCTTATTAGCATCCATATAAGTTGCCTCGTGTATGAGCAGGTCTGCGCCGATTGATGCTCTTTGGGTAGAGGCGCATGGGCGGGTATCTGTAGCGTATATAATGCGCCTTCCTTGCTCTAATGTTGTTATTGAACTTAAAAGGATTTTTTTTGTTTTTATTTTTATATATCCATTTCTGGAAAGCTTTGAGAACATATCTCCGCTTATGCCAAGGCTTTGCGCTTTCTTTTTATCGAAGTGGCGCTTTGGCAATTCTTCGAATGCTATGCCGCATGTTGGTATTGTATGGGACAGTTTGAATTGCTTTATTTGGTATTTTTCGTTCCTGTATAGAATATTTTTATCCATTGGAATTATCTGTATCTTATAACCAATTAGCGCATTATCGAAGTTTATCAGCTTCTCTATCGCGCCCTCCTGGCCTTTTGGAATAAATATCAAAAGAGGCTCGCTTCTTTTATTTAATGCAAGAGTGCGGATTAAGCCGGCAATTCCTATGATATGGTCGCCATGCGCGTGGGTTAAAAATATGGACTTTATCTTCGAGATGTTCACCTTGAATTGCATCATCTGGCGCTGCGTTCCCTCGCCGCAGTCGAGCAGAATAACATCACCGTCGTATTCTATTGCGATTGCAGGCAGATTGCTCTGCTTGGTAGGAGTCGATCCTGACGTGCCAAGGAATGTAACTTTTATCATATTTCATCAATCTCAATTTTTATAATCTTGCTCTTTTTGTCAATGCTAATAACCCTAATGCCAAGCGGTGCTGTAATACTCTTCTCTGTAGCGCTTTTGCTTGAGTTTACAGACCCTATTATCAAATTTATATCATTAGCTCTTGCTAATATCAAAGCGCCGGCGGCCTTTGCGCGCTCTGATTCAAAAATGGCGCTTTCTATATTCGCCTGCTGCTTCATTATACTCTCTTTCAATGCTATAACCTTAGGATCCTCTGCAGCCTTTTCGGCATTTTGCAAAGTGGCCGAATAGATGTAAGACAATGCCTTATCTATGGAATCAAACTCCTTTGATTTAACATCATTTTGGCCTATGTATCTGCCAAGCGGGATTAATGATAGGTCAATTGGCACATTATCTTTCTCATAGACTATAACCTTGCCGTTAAATAAGAGCGTTGTCATTGCCCTATGCAGCGACTCATCTATATGCGCTAGCAGTTCGTTGTTGACTTCTTGCGTCTTCATCTTCGGGTCTATGCCAGAATCATTTAGTATCTGCTCAACATAGCGGCTGCCGATCGCGATGTTTTTTGATATTATTGCACCCAATTTGCCATTGCTGCTTGCTATTTTGGAAATGAACTTTGATACTGACTGCGAGTCGAAAGGATCTATGGCATTGTTCTTTGGGGCATCGTATCTGCTCTTTGGCTTTACCGACCTATCGGAGAAGTCATGGCTATAATATACCATTTCGGCAACCATCTCGCCATTTGTTATAATCATATTACCCTTTCCAAACATCTCAAAGATTATGTGCCTTTGAAGTTCCCCCTTTTCTATGTCAATAATTATTATCCTATCGTTATTGTATAAGCTCATGCGCAATATCTTAAAGCCACATATGCGTTTTCTTGCGCCGATTGCGTAGTTTGTCGCATCCTCGCGCGTTGCAAAGCTCGCAAGCTCGGATGCGTAGTAGGGTATTTTGAAAACAATATTAATCTTCTTTCCGCTGTTGCTTAGCTTCATCCTAAAAGTGCCAGAGGATATCTCGTAAAATTGCTCTATGAAAAATCCCGAGCATCTCTCATTTAGCTCTTTTATCAGCCTTATGAGCTCTATGGAATAAAGCTCCCTCTCCATTTGAGATCTACCTGTGCAGCTTTTTTGCGCCCTCCTCCTTCACTATCTTTGAGAACTCAACAGAGTGCTTGTATGCTACCTTATGGTTTTCGAATGCTGTGCCTATCTGCACAATGTCGGCGCCGCTCGCATACACCTGCTTTAGATCTTCTATTGACTTAACCCCTCCAGCTACGATATATGGCACATTGATGCTGGCCTTAACCATCCTAATCATCTCCTTTGGCACGTAGCTGCTATTTTGCAATTGCGGATTTGATCCGGTGTCTGTCACAATAATTCTATTGCCCATAAACTCTCCTGCCATCGCAAGCGACGCTGCGATCTGGGGCTTTTCCCTTGGGACCAAATTAGCATCGCCAATCCATCCCACCGTTCCGCCGGGATACACCACAACATACCCTACCGGCAGGGGCTCAATTGACGCCCTTTTTATTACCGGGGCCGCCTGCATCTGTGCCTGCGTTATCCAGTAGGTGTTTCTGGAGTTTAAAAGCGACATGAAATATATGGCATCAGCCTTTGTTGTTATTGTTGCAATGTTGCCGGGGAAGAGTACTAGGGGCACGTCTATTTTGTCCTTTATGCCCTGTGCGACATCATCTAAAACCAAGCCCTGAACTCCGGTGCTGCCGCCTAAGAGAACGAGGTCAACTCCCCCCTTTACGACATGCTCTGCGGTCAATATGGCCTCCTCTGCGCTCTTGTAGTCAAGAGGGTCGATGAAGCTAAAGAGCATCGCACCTTTAGTGTCAAGAATCTCGTGTATATATAGTTCAACCTTGCCCATTTTAGTCATATTATCACTCGCTAATTCCTCTGTAGTTGCGCTCAAATTCCTTAACCATAATCGCCCCGTCGCCCTCTATTGTGTGCTTTGGTGCAAAACCCAACTCTCTGCGCGCCTTATCGATGCTGACTATCCTATCACTTAAAAGAAATCTTATCTGCGCCTGGTCTATGCCCCGTGCCTTTGCCATTATCTTTACAACAAGGGCGCTGATTTTGGATGTCGGCGTTGGAACTTTTAGCATCTTTGCGGCAATTCCTATTAATTCAGACTGCGTGTATGTGGAGCCATCGGTTATGTTGAATATATTATTAACGCCCTGCTGCTTTTGCAGCGCTATCAGTATTGCATCTACTATGTCATCTACGCCTATTAGCGTTAGATGGTTCTTGCCATTGCCTAGTATTTTCATCCTGCCCTCCTTTAGCATCTTGAATACGAGGTTGAAGCTATACTCATACCCATGGCCGTATATGACCGACATGCGAAATATCGTATATGACAGCTGTTTGTTTGCCTCCGCAAATGCCTCTATGACCTGCTCGGTCATAAGCTTGCTCTCCCCATATGCGCCGTCAGGCTTTGTCATCGACTCTTCTGTTACTATCTCTCCTTTTCTGTGATGGCCATACACTGCGGTGCTGCTCGCATATATAATATGAACAAAGCGCTGCTCCTCCTTATTTGCGTCTATCCATGCCCTGAGAAGGTTCTCTGTGCCTATGACATTCGTGTTTATGTAGCTATCAAGCTTATGCCTTCCTGTCTGCGGCACAGATGCGAAATGGAATATGGTATTAACGCCTTTGCATGCCTCGCGCATTGATTTAATCGTGGCATCATCGCTTAGGGCCAAATCGCACACGTAGGGCTTAACGCCCAAGGGCAGCTTGCGCCATTCGGGGTTGTCTTCTGGTTTGCTACGTATCACGGCGCGTATCTCCCAGCCTTCAATAGATAAGCGATTCACTAGCGCTATGCCTAGGCCGCTTGTAGCTCCCGTAACAAGCGCTACCTTATTTTCCTTTCTTTTTGTTGCCATCCGATGCGCCATTGCCATTCTTTAAAACTCTCTCAGCAATCCTCTTAACCCTGCCTTCCGCTATCCTGTTTAGCACATACGGCACCCAGTCCTTTCCATACGGCACGTATATGCTAGCGTATCTGGAATCTTTTATCAATCCCATAAGCTTATTATTGTATCCTAATGGCATCTCAAAGGTTAAATTCCTTTTGTAGGCCTTTTTAGCCCTTGATATGCGGCCTAGCCATTTGAGGTCCCTGCTAGATACCATTGTAGGCCTGCTAGTTGATGCTATCTTGTCTATTACCTTTATGTATGCCTCACTATGAGCCTTATCTGCGCTGTTTTTGTGATAAAACAGCTTTATTGCAACATCTTCCGGAAGCTTGTGTGATATGTATTCTAGCGAATCATCAACATTGAGTTCCACGCCCAATTTGCTATAGTCCTCTCCTATTCTTCTAAGCGAATAGAGCGTGCCGTTGTTTCCCGTACTGTTTTCGCACTCTATCCAAAGCCTAGAGCCATCTTCCATGCATGATAGCAGTGCATTTGCGTTCTTCTTAAACAGCCCATTGCTTATGGTGCTGCCTATCTGCGAGGGCCTAAGGGATACATCCGCTCTAAGTCCAAGGCGCGATAGCTGCTTTGCGGTTTGCATGTAGGTATTTGCATTATAGCGCGCCTTCACCAAATCGTTGACATGGTTGTTTAGAAAGGTGACTGTTGTTTTAGCCTTCAAGTCCTCGTTTATCTTTCCGACGACCTTTAGCATGGCGGCAGTGCTCGCGCCGGCTATGTATCTCTTTGAAAGGCTGTATGCGATGCCTTTTAATATGCTGCTCTTATCCTCCAATCCACCACTCAAAATCTAAATTCGTCTAATGCTTTTATCAAGTTAATGCTAAATACTGCTACGTTGGAAATTTGTGTATTTGCCTTGAATGATACCCTTTATAGCCTTTGAGTTCGATATGACAAAAGGTGTTTTTCTGCCCAAGAGACTAAACGTCACAATAATAGTTCTAGACACCCTGCGCCAAGACGCGTTTAATAGGATAACTCAGCGCCATCCCAATCTGCTAGATGGCATTGGCATGCATTTCTTTGATAACTGCATAGCTCCTGGTTCATGGACTCTCCCCTCCCATGCGTCACTATTTACCGGGCTATACCAGTCGGATCATAACTGCCATGAGACATCGCAGATAAAGTCACTAGACATAGACCGAATACGCCTGCGAATGCCGACAATTGTCGATGATTTAAAGCGCAAAAAATATTTCACATATGCAATATCCGCAAATCCATATATAGGTCCAATTTACGGATTTTCGGGCTTTGATAAATACGAGGAGGAATCGTATTTCACAGATGTGTATGGCAGTGTTTTGGAGATATCAAAGGAGCTAAAGCCGCGCGTGTCCAAATATCGTGACACCTACGGGAATGACATAATGAAGCTGGCAAGTGCGATAATAAAGGAGGACCCTAGGCTATTTTTGGATCTTGCCTCAAGCGCCGCGCTTTTAAGCCCTATGGCCGTTGCGAAGAAGGCGAAGGCTAAGTTCATTGATAAATGGCCGATAGAAAAGGGAGGGAGGCGAATCGTTAAGAAGGTGGGCAAAATGGAGCTAAAAGAGCCATTCTTCTTGTTCTTAAATTTAATGGAGGCTCACGATCCATACATTGGCGGCCGCGGGAATGACATGAACTGGGCTACGCCGTTTTTGAAAAATAGAGTCGATGAATCAAGAGTTAAAAAATGGAAGGAGATATATAACGCCGCATCATATCGCGCCTTAAAATATGCCTCCCAGATAATGCGTGATCTAATCGAGCGCTTTGGCGAGAACCAGATAATAATATTAACTTCAGATCACGGCCAGGAGTTTGGGGAGCACAATTTTATAGGGCATGGAACTGTCATATCTGATGAGGTTGTAAAGGTGCCCTTGGCGATACATGTTCCAAAGGACTTTAAGATAGATAATAATAACTACCAATCCTTGGTGAATATTCGGGAATTTGTAAACTCTGCCGCTTTTGGTATTAAAGATTCGCCGAAAAAGCTCTGCACAAGGCGCGTATATTCGGAGGCGTTTAGCATACCTGCAAACATATCTAGCGTAAAGGGCATAGATCCTAGACTGGTAAGAAAATTCGATAAGTATAAGAGAAGGGTCTTTGATTAATATGTGTTGGTCATATGGCAAAAAATAAGACAATCCTTATATTGGACCTAGGATCGCACATGAACAATATAGGCGGACAGAATAAGGTGGCAAAAATGCTATTTGACGATCTGTCGGGCAAGTTCAACACCTACTATTTGGGCTATGAGACTGCGTACTTTAAGAAATCAAAAAACATGATTCTTCTAAAGAGAGGCAGGATGCTAAATGATTCTGCGCGCAAAAGCGCAGTGAGTGAGCTTCAGCCCGTGCGCGCGCTATACAACTTTATTGTTGTTAGAAACATGGTACAATTGAGGATGGAGCTAAATGATATATTAGAGCAGCTAAAGATGATAAAGCCGGATATTGTAGTGGCAAATGCGATACAAGACATTACGCTGATAAATTATCTGCGCTCCCATGGGATAGAATTCAAGTCTATCTACATAGACCATGGCAGCGTATCAACAAACATAAAAGGTTACTTCTCAAAGGAGGGCATACCCCTAACATTTGGCACAGGGATATTTGGCATAAATGTAGACTCGATTAAGCGTAAGTTCTTCAACTCCTTTGATATGTGCATAGCGCTGAATGTGAACCAGCTAAAGGAGATCAGCAAATTTACCCAAAAAGTCGCATATATACCAAATAGCGTTAAATCCTCAATGCAGATTGGCAAGTCAAAACTTTTGGCGTATAGATCCAAATTTGGCATATCAAAGGGCGATTTTGTTGTATTATATATCGGGAGGCTCTTTGAGCGGCAAAAGAGCGTAAGCACAATAATAGAGGCATTTAGATCAATTAGCTCAGATAACATGCGCCTATTGATAGTGGGCGATGGACCCTCTAAAAGAGACTACGAGCGCATGGCGAAGGGAGATAATAGGATAATATTTGCAGGTCCGGTAGGAGAGAGCGAGGTGGATTACATATATGAGCTATGCGATGTCTATGTGCTCGCATCCAAATGGGAGGGCACCAGCCTCACGCTGATCGAGGCGTTTAATCATTCCCTTCCTGTCATAATCTCCCAAAGCGCATATACAAGTGATTATTCCATGGATGATGGTACCAGTTTGATATCCTTTAAAACAGGGGATGCGAATGAATTGGCCTCTAGAATAAATGAGATTGCGCTCAATTTAAGACTTAGAAGGGTGGCAATAGCCGCATCTAAGAAGATGGCAGATAGATTTAGCGTTAAGAGCATGATGAAGCGCTATGTTGAGATACTGTCCAATTTATAATATGAACAGCGCAGACATATGCCTAAAATAAAATTAAGAATACAAATGACTCTATTTCCGCGTGCTTACACTTATCATGTGGTATTCGTTCTCGAATCCCAAAGCGTCCTTGAAGATGTGCGGCTCCATTGCTATAGTGCTGTCTGAATACGGGTCGTTTATATAAAATGTGTCTTTGTCATATCCCTTTACGACCACCCAGTGCGGTCCAGATTCCAAATAGGGGTTTAATATCTTAGCATTCACCAGAACTATCGGTATCCTGTTGCTGTTGATGTGCTTTTTGATTATATTTAGAGTTGTTACTCCATGCTCTTCCTTTATTTTCATTGTCCTAGTCTTCTCCCTGACCTCGTTGAATGATGCGGAGAGCGTTTCTAGGTTTATGCCTTCATAAACCGCCAGCCTTTTCTCATATCCCTCATCCTTGACGTTGCTAATTATCTGCGGTTTTGCCCCTCTTTTAGCTAAGGCGTATGCTATGCCATAGCGTGAGCCCTGCCAGACGCTACCGTTGACAGCCTCCTGCCATATCTGAAACTCCAGCTCTTTTTTTAGCTTCATGTTCCCGTTTAAGTACTTTAATGCCATCATTGCGCATGCTGCCGAGCTTGTGAACTCCTCGGTTTGTGCGTAGTTTGGTATCTCAAACATTTTAGAATCTCTGGCCTTTGGCTTGCTTGGCCTCTTTGATGTCTTTGATGGATTGTTTATCTTTTTATTTTTCTGGGTCATGCGATCGCCTATACATTTATGCAGGGAGGGAGATTTGTTCATGTTTTTTGAACTCCCGTAGACCTAAGCCAACGGATCTTGAGTCCGCCGCGTTTGACCGTGCTCCGCCATCCCTGCACACTCTTATTTTCTGGTGGAACAAACTAAATACTTAACACTTCTATCTTATGTCTCTACTCCTATAAATACCTATTCATACGATTTGGCTGAAATTGCGAAATATTGCCGTATATGAAGGCAAGGTATTTATATAACTTTGCATATAGAGTGAGTTAGATAAGATAGTTTGTTGCATGTGATAATAATGGAAAAGACAAATAAGGGAAATGTAGATAAGACGCTTGGGACAATTACTGCGACTGCGGCGGTGATAATTGCCACTGTGGGTGTGTCAAACATGATTCGCTCCGATATAAAATACGATAATTCGATAAAGTCCCAGCAGGCAAATAGCGTTAGCAAAATACCGCGCACTTTAGCGTCTATTGAAGAGAGGGCTATCCATACGGAAGGCAATTTTTCAGTATCTATGCTCTGCGCATCATCACTATTGTTGTTATCCTCCCTATACTCTTTTAGGCTTGCAAAGGCAGCCGAAATTGAGGAAAATAAAGAGGCGCGCAAAAGGCTTCGCAAGCAAATAGAAAAGAGCCTAGAGATGGGGGAGAAATTTGATTTGTGCTAGATAACTTGGCGATATATATGGCTAAGATAGATAAAAAACAGATGCATATGAAACCTACTGTCAAAAAATCACGTTTAAAATACCGCAGCGGCGATGCTCATTTAGAGATGTATAAAAAGAAATACCATGAGGTAAAATATTCAGATAAGCATTCCTGCCCAATATGCAAAAGCAGGATAGATGAGAATGGCTATTGCTCATGCGGTTCTGGAGGGTCTTAAATCACTCTTGCCTTGCTAATTAAATCTTCAATGTCTGTAATTGGAGATCCCTTATAATCAATCTCCTGCGATGATGGCGGTCGCTCTTTATAATTTATTATCTCCTGTGTGATTCTCTCTTCAAAAGGGGAATCAAGCTCATTTTGATAGAATATGCCCAGTGCAATCTTATCATTCTCCTGCTCTGCTAGATCGATTGCTGCAGATATCTTTTTACGCTTCTCTGATAAGTCTTCAACAAGATAATCAATCTGCGGTGTATATACCCTATTGCGGTACCATTCGTTTGTGTTTATGTTATTGTATGTCGGGCATGGCTGAAGTATGTCAATAAACGCTGCACCTTTGTGGCTTATTGCCTTTTTCATTATCTGGTTTGTAAGCGCAACGTTGTATGCAAAGCTCCTAGCCACGAAGCTATATCCTGAAGCTAATGCTAAGACTATTGGATTTATTGGATTGTTGATGTTTGGCCTGGGCAGTGATTTGGTCTGCTCATTGTATGCCAACGTGGGCGATGCCTGCCCTTTAGTGAGCCCATATACTCCGTTGTCATGAACAATAACCGTTATGCTAAGATCCCTTCTCCCAGCGCTTACGAAATGCCCT
>JAJZLZ010000023.1 GCA_021850375.1 Microcaldota archaeon | reverse complement strand
ATATGTGGTCGTCGGCTCTTAAAGCGCTTTCAATTGCTGAATTTGCAGATTTTGCGCTCTCGCGCAAAACTACCTCTACCATGGTCCTCAATATTGGGCCTGATCTATTTATTAGATTTTGAAGCTCTCCCTTTTCAACCACAAAATTAATGCCAAATCTTGATATTATATTTGCCCTAACCATGTCATTTCCATAAGTTATTGCATTACTTAGCAGTGTTTTGCCTTTCGGCCCTATTTTCATGATTTCAGTTTTATCCATGCTATCTATGAATTCCAGCTTTGCAGCGTTGTCGCTATGCCTTAGCAACGATTTGACATAGCTATTGTGCCCGCGGGGATGGTTTGAATTCCTATTATTGTTGTTATTTTGCCTGTATCTGTTTCCGTTAATCATGTTATCACTAAATTAATAGAATAAATGAGGTTTTTATATATGTTTATAGTATTTGTATATTGACGTATTAAATGTGCATTAAGTTTAAGGCTGGGAGGATGCCACTTGCGCTTAGGCGGGTATAAATTTAGTGTTTTACGTACAATGGCGGTACCTTTTTAACCTTATCTAAACATATATAATCAGATAATGGCAATTTAGGAGAAGGTGCCGATATGATATATAATTCATGTTCACAATTAATTCTTATGGCTCAAATAGAGCCTACGGAATATCTGCGCGCGAACTGCGCGTGAAAAACTTCCTCCTAATAGCCATGTCAAGGTAATTGAATGGCAAAAACGTACATAGATATAGTAAAATACATGGTAGAAGCTCAGTTTGAGATATCCGGGCTTGCGGAGAAGCCGGATATTATAGGCGCAGTATTTGGACAGACCGAAGGTCTGCTTGGAGGAGGACTAGATTTAAGGGAACTCCAAAAGAACGGAAAGATAGGAAGAATAGAAATAGAGACCAGCCCGAGTGGTAATAGGACGATGGGGAAGTTATATCTACCATCATCTCTTGGAAGGGTGGAGACTTGCATATTAGGCGCAACAATAGAATCCGTCGATAGGGTCGGGCCGTTTGAGACGAGCTTTAAGGTTCTAAAAATTGAAGATACAAGAAACGACAAGCGCAGAAAGATCGTAAATAGGGCAAAGGAGCTATTAAAGCGCCTATTGACAACCGAAATACCTGACAGCAAGGAGATATCCGAGCTAGTCGAGGAGGACGTGAAGTCTAGCGTTGTTACAACATATGGTCCTGAGAACCTGCCTGCAGGCCCAGACATAGATGGTAATGAGGAGCTGATATTAGTAGAGGGCAGAGCGGATGTTATAAATCTGCTGAAGAACGATATAAACAACTGCATAGCTGTCGGAGGAGCCACAGGAAATATACCAAAGACGATAATCGAGCTCTCAAAGTCAAAGGAGACGACATTGTTCTTAGATGGAGATAGGGGCGGAGATATGATAATGCGCGGGTTGTCAAATGTTTGCGATGTTGACTTTGTCGTTCGCGCTCCAGATGGAAAGGAGGTTGAGGAGCTGACGAGAAAGGACATAATAAAGTCGCTGCGCACAAAGGTACCAATAGAACAAGCGCTATCAAGGCTCAGAAACGGGGAAGATCGCCAGTTTGGAGGTAGGGGTAGAAACCAGAGAGATAGGCACGAGCCTCCGCGCGAACAGATTGGAATGTCTCAATCAAGGCCGAATCTAGAGCAGGTGCGTGGTCCGCTTCAAGACCATGATAAGCCGCGCCAGGATGCGCCGCAATATGCACAGCCATACCAATCCCAAGAGCGCAGCAGCCAAATGCCACAAAGGCGCGAGATGCCAAGCGAGCATATAATGAGCCCGTCTGAGATATCAAGGAAGATAATGCAAAAAGAGCCTCAAAGGCGCGAGATCGAATCGCATCGCCAAATTATAGAGGACATTGAGCCTGATGTCACAATCAAGGACATAAACGGGAATGACGTTCATTTCGGCTCTCAAGAATCCTCACCAGAGCCCGAAGAGCGCTACATATCCTCTCTTGCTGAACTGCACAATACGCTGCGCGGCAGGATATATGATTCCAGCGGAGCTATGATTGAGGAGGTGCCAATACGCGAACTCATACAGAAAGTGCAGGATGCAAAGAATGCAAGCACGATCGTATTTGACGGGATAATAACCCAGCGGCTTATAGAGCTTGCCAACAAGAAGGGGGTTGTTTCAATATACGGGATAAGGTCAGGACAGATCGCAAGATTCTTCGACGGGATGCTGCTATATACAAAAGAGCAGGGCAGCATTCGAAAGGCTTAATAATGTTGCATATGATTAAATATTAAGGTTTATTTTTAAACCATATGCGATTGCGATGGGAAAAACATCAAAGCGGGAGTTCGAAGGGGAGTCGAAGTTCATAAGCAGGGACATGCGTCATGTCATATTGAAGGTCAGGATTTTGCATTACGTTGCAAAGCATAAGACCTATGCGTATTCGCTCATAGAGAAATTCGACAATCCTCACATGCAGATGATGCTAAAGAAGAGCGGAGCGGCGCTCAAAAATGACATATATAACAACATGAAGTCTTTGGAGCGTTCAGGGTACATAAAGTCTAAGACCATCGTCGAAAACAGGAAGATGAAGGTATACTATACGATCACAAAAAAGGGCAAATATGCGGATAACCAGTCCAAGGCGCTGTTTAAAAATCTGATAAAGGAGCTAAATGACATAATGAGCGATTGATGTGGCACGTCCTATAATTGAGATTGACAATGTCATAAAACGCTTTGGGGACTTCACGGCAGTGGACGGAGTATCCATCGATGTGAAGGAAGGGGAGATATTCGGACTGCTCGGCCCAAATGGCGCGGGCAAGACCACGCTGATTAATCTTATACTCGGCCTTTTGTCAATAACCTCAGGAAAAATAACGATAGATAACCTTGACATAAAACATAACAAGGACAAGGTAAAGAGGCTAATTGGTATGATGACCCAGGAGACTGTAGTAGAATCGGAGCTGACTGCAAGAGAGAACCTTGAGGTATTCGCGCAGCTATACCATGTAAATAAATCAGAGCTAAATGGGAGAGTAGAAGATTCACTAAAGGACGCTGATCTCATTGATTTTGCAGACAAGAAGGCCGGTACATTCTCAGGAGGGATGAAGCGCAGGCTGGAGTTGGTCAAATCAATGGTTCACAAGCCTAAGATAATAATACTAGACGAGCCGACAACAGGTCTTGACATACAAAACAGAAACCACCTATGGGAGGAAATAAAGCGCCTCTCAGAAAACGGCATAACTACAATATTGACTACGCAGTACCTTGAGGAGGCGGATTTTCTATGCAACAGGATAGCGATTATAGACCACGGCAAAATAAAGGCAATAGGAACAGCATCAGAGCTTAAGATGATGGTTGGAACAGGAGATGTAGTCGAGATAATATCAAAGCCTGATAATGTGGAGAAGGTGGCGAAGCTGCTAAAGTCGCTAAAGCTATCTCCTATAGTAAAATCAGAAAAAGTATCAGCCCCAATGGGCAGCGACTCCGTTAAGATGCTAAACAACATAACAACCGCGCTTCAGAAGAATAAGATTGCTATCATATCAATAAATATGCACATGCCAACACTAGATGACGTGTTCTTGAAGCTGACAGGAAATCAGCTAAGAGACACAACAGGGGAGAATGTATCTGCCAGGTCACAGATAATGATGAGGAGATGATGATGGGGCTGCTGAGAGACTCATATACAATATATCTACGCGAGATGCTAATATTCAAAAGCAACATCCGCACCAACATGGTGCGCTCTATAACATTCCCTCTGATAATACTGTTGTTCTTTGGCACATTAGGATCAGGATTTGTTAGGGGCGTATCAATAGCGGTGGTCAACTACGCAAACAACCCGCAGTCTCAGCAATTTGTCTCTTATTTAAGTTCGCAGAACAAGCAGGTTGTTATAAAGTCTGTCACCAGCCAGTCTTCCGCGCTTGCGATGCTAGACGGAGGCTCGATAAACATGGTCGTAGTGATACTGCCTAACTTTCCCGGCACCAAATCCGGCTCCCCAAGCGTTGATTTATATTATACAAACAGCTTTGCAAGGCTTGGAAACTCGCTGCAGTTTGTGACTCAGGCCGCGTCGTACTTTGGCGCAGATGCGTCTGCCTCGTCGGCGGTGCGGCAGGGATTTATACCCCAGTCCAATTCAAACCCGCAGGTCAGCGAAAATGTGGTTTCCGGCGCGACCGGTAGCTATGAGGCGTATTTAGCAGCCGGCGTAATAAGCATGGTCGTGGTGTTTGGTTCAATATTCGGCGGCGGCATATCTCTTATAACAGATAGGCAGCTTGGCAATCTTAAGGCGTTCTTGATAGCGCCGATTCGAAAAGAGGCGATAGTTCTTGGAAAGATAGCCTCCGGGACTACGCAGTCTATCATATACGGCTTTGCGGCGCTGGCAATAGCATTGATATTAGGCGTGCGCCCTGCAACAGGCCCGATAGGATACTTATGGATGACCCTTATAATAGCTCTTCTTGCCATCGGCTTTAGCGGGATTACGATAATACTTGCATCAAAGATAAACAAGGTGGAGGTCTATGCGATAGTCGCGCAGATGACAGGATTGCCTCTATGGTTCATATCAGGAGGTATAACTCCCATAAATACGCTGCCGGGATGGCTCGCGGCACTAAGCGTAGCAGACCCGCTGACATACTCGAGTGCGGGCATGAGGAGCCTGATAATAAGCGGCTACTATCCTCTTAGCAGCGCGATTGTCCAAATAAGCATACTCGCGATATTTGCGATAATATGCGTTGCTATTGCGATGAAGATATTCAAGGGAACGATAGAATAATGATATTTATTGGTGAAATTATGACGTATAAATACGCAATGTTTGCATTGGTTACATTCGCATGCATCTTTTCGGCAGCCGCGATGGCGCAGTCTAGCGGGGACAATGCGCTCTCAATAGCAAGCCTCAAGGTAACCCCACAGCCGCTTGTAGCTGGATCAAACGCGACGCTGGTATTTCAGCTATACAACTCGTATTCCTCATCGCTAAATAATGTAAACATACAAGTCACTGCTGCAAATCCGGTAATCAACGTCTCTCCTTCAAGCTCAACTCTTGTCTCATCAATAGGCACAGGGCTATATGGCGGGGGCATTGGCTACTCAAACTTCTACTATACCTTCCACATCCCATCAACGCTGCAGGCTGGAGAGTATACTCTTGATGTCGTAGCAAACTACCAAACCCCGCAGCCAACAAGCCAGGGCACTACAAGCCTTCCGGCAGAATCAATAATGCCCATAAACCTATATGTATACGGAAATCCACAGATAAACATCACCGCATCATCTCAATCGCAGATAATTCCCGGAGTGCAATCGCCCATACAAATAACTGTTCTAAATGGTGGCACCGATAAGGCGTACAATTTGACAGTTGCGATAGAGAGCTCGAACTCATTTAAGGTCGTAGGACCCAACGTATTTAACATAGGCAGCCTGGCATCGGGCGCCCAGCAGATTATAACCCCTTCCCTGCAGCCGTCAAGCTCCATATCGAATGGAACGTATTACGTAAACGCAGTCGTCTCATATACAACAGCATATAATACAAAGGTCAAAAAGAACATGAGCATACCACTAGATGTTGTGATAAACAGCCCGAACATTGTGGTTAGCATAGAAAATGCGAATCCGCAGAACATATACATCGGAAGCAATCAAACGCTAACATTGAGCATACAAAACATCGGCCTGGGCGAGGCAAAGAATGTCAGTGTTAATTTTATGAGCGCCGGGGGCATAGCAACCGGCAGTGCGTCAAACTTCTTCTTTGGTTCAATAGCGCCTGGAACGTCCCAGACTGAGTCGCTGTTTATAAAGGCAAACCAGAGCTCGGTGCAGCAAAACTACTCCATTCCGATACTAATCAACTACTCTGACTCAAACTATCTATCTAAAGTCTCGAAGACCCAGAATCTTAAGATAAACGTGCAGAGCTCTGCTCTATTTAATGTGACAGGTACCACGGGCACTCTAACTCCCGGGGCAAGCTATGTTCCGTTGACAGTGAACATAAAGAACATCGGAAATGCGCAGGCGCAGCAGGTGACATTCAGCGTACAGACAATATATCCCCTCTCGCCGGTTAACCCGAATGTATATGTAAGTGATCTATCTCCGGGGCAGAGCGTCAATGCGATATTTTATATGTCTGTAGACCAGAACGGCAATAGCGGCTCATATCCGATAACAATCTATGAGCAGTGGAAGCAGGCAAATGCGGCGCAATCCCAAGAGTTCTCCTCTTCACAGAACTACTTTGCAACAGTTTCATCAAAAGGCCAGGGAAGCCAGACAGGTTATATAATAGGTGCAATTGTTGTAATAGTGATAGCTGTGTTTGCCTATAGAATAATTGGCAGGCGTAAGAAGGCAGCATCTAGTGCAAAGAAGAAGTGAATGGTGAAATGAGCAAACTATTCCATACATTATTGGTAGTGTTATGGCAAAGGAAATAGGTGGCATAGCCGGCGCAATCGTAGATAAGGCGCTTGAGCGCTATAAAATACCTTTGTGGATACGCCCATATATCTACAAGTATGCCAGCAGAAACAAGATACAGACGATAAAATTCGCGCTCAGCTTGATCAATGTTGGGCGGAGAAAGGGCGCTATAACAAAGGATTTTATAATAATGCCAAACGGAACAAAGTTTAGATCCGATGCGGTTTTAGAACTAATTTCCCTATTCTTCAATGGAGAGGAGCAGATAGCGCAGATAGAGCGCGAATGGTCTAATGATTCGATGCGTCATAACGCAAAGTACGAGGCCATATATGCGGATCTAAATGAGTCAGACAGCAAAAGGGCAAGGGCAGTTAGAAACCTAATTGAGGGCATGGGAAGCGGAATTGATATCGTAAACAAAACTAAAAAAGAAGACCTTGCAATATTTAGGGAGATAGAGAAGCTAAATGATTGGAACGAGCGTTTGATTGCAACAGGCATAGTCATAAATTATTCCTACATGAAAACATTCGGCGCCGTATTCTTTAGGGTATTTTACCCAATAGCTCCAGAGCTTATGAGAAATTTGGGAAAGGCTTTTGCGAGCAGCTATAGGCATAAGCCAGAGCGCCAGGATACTGCCGAGGCGCGGCGCATAATAGCCGAGCACAAGCTAAGCGATGAGCAGTTAATAAATATAACGCGGCGTCTTCTCGTCGCGATAAAGCAGACCATAGATCAGAATATACATCTGGCAGTGTCACTTGGCGTAAAAAACGAGATAGAGATGATGGAAGAGATAGCAATAGCATATCCTCTGCACATGCTAAAGGTCATGGGCGTATCGCTAGACGTCAGCGAAGAGGTCGGGAAAGTCTACCGCCAAAGCATGAAATAACAAGCGTAGTGTATGTAATGTTATGTGGACTCGCAATAGGTATATATAATTTCTTTGGCAATAGCATATCACATCAATACCTATAGGTGAATTAATGGCAAACGAACAAAACAACCAGACAACACCAGCAGCAGGAAAGCCTGAGAACGTGGTCTATATAGGCAAAAAGCCCACTATAAATTACGTGCTGGCCGTAGTGACTCAATTTAACAATGGGATGGAAGAGGTGACCATAAAAGCAAGGGGCAACTCAATATCCAGGGCCGTTGACGTAAAGGAGATAGTGATAAACAGGTATCTGCCAAATCTAAAGGAGCGCGGCATACGCACCTCATCAGAGGAGCTTGTAAACGAGGACGGCACAAAATCAAAGGTCAGCGCAATACAAATAGTTCTGGGCAAATAAACTTAAGGCAAGTATTTATTATTGATTTTTTTACACATGGCAAATTGCCATATTTCTATTTATTTATCTGCTCAGCAGATGCCACGCGCAAATTGCACTTATAGCGCATTCTACATTCTCTCAAGCGCCTTTATACCTATTAAATTAAGCGTGCCCTTGGATGTGCGCTCAAACGCCCTTGTTATGTCAAGCAAGAACTCCCTCCGCTCATCCTCCGCCTTTAAAATCGGGCAGTGCTCGTAGAATTTTGAGAATGCCCTTGATAAGTCGTTTAAATAGTCCGTTATGACATTTGGCTTGTTCTCCGCCTGCGCCTTGTATATGATATCTTTTGCCTTTGCTATCTCCTTAATTATAGCAAATTCCGGGTCTAATACCTCAACTACGTTAATCCTCTGCTTGCTATAATGTGATTCCTCAAGTATCCTATGCGCCCTTGCGTGCATATATTGATGGTATGGCCCGCTATTCCCCTCAAGGCTCAGCGCCTTGTCCCAACTAAAGACTATCTTCTTCTCAAGACCTATCTTTAAGAACTCGAATTTTATTGCAGCTACAGCTGCATGGTGGGATATCTCCTCCTTCTCTAAATGGCTCATCTCAAACTTTGGCTTTATCATAGCTCTTGCCCTATCTTTTGCCTCGCGGAGTATATCGTCTGCCGAATAGCCTATCCATGTGCCCAATCTGCCTGATAGCGCCCCCGAAGGAATCTCAACCTCTCCGTATGATATGTGAATTAGATCTATCTTGCGATCAAGCCCTATGCGCCCAAGAACATGCTTTAATATACTCTGCGATTGCGCCTGCCTAGCATCTATGACATTTATGGCGATGCTTGCTGGCCTTATATCCATGCGCTTTCCGTTTTGCGATGTGGTATTGCATCTGCCTTTTTCGCCAAAGGGCTCGTAGTTGAAATTGTCCTCGATAATTCCGAACTTCCACATATGGAATGCGATGTCCTTTGCAAGATATGTGCTCTCTCCGCTGCTGCGCACCAATACCTTAATGTTCTCTTTTAAGTCTTCAAAACTCCTATCTCCCTCTTTAAACTCGTTTAGATCAATTGCAATGCATCCGCTATAATCTCCATCGTAAATCTCCTTTGCAATATTGTGTTTTTTAAGCACATCAAGAGCACGGGCTATGATTTTATACCTCAATAAATCGCTCTCCCAGACCAAAAGGTCGTGGTCTATATAAAACTGGGACGCTGTTATATCCTGGGCAGCCACGCAGCGCTCTGCTATGTCGCGCACAAGGCGCGATTCGTATGTGCCATCCTGGTGCATTAGCGAGAGCATGCGTGCTATCTCGTCTTTGGACTCGGGGTGCTCTTTGATATACTTATTGAGCAAAACATATTCCTCCCCGAGAAGCGTGTCATATTTTTTATTTTCGTCAAATTTTATGTTTTTGTGCCACCATAAAAGCTCTGCCATCTGATTGCCTAAATCCTCGATGTAATTCTCTCTTATAACCTCAAATCCTGCTGCCCTATATATGCGCGCAAGCGCATCTCCTATGAGCGCGTTGCGCAGATGGCCTATGTGCCATGGCTTATTCGGGTTTACGCTTGGATATTCGATTATAACGTTTGCGCCGTCTACTCTGTCAGAGATGAATACATCGCAATCAAGGGCCTCGTTTAAGATGGCGCGTGAGAAGCTCGGCCTATCCAATTGAAAATTTAAAAATCCTCTGCTCGCGCCAATCGAAGCGATATATTTTGGAAGCAAAATGCGGCCCGATAAATCCGCAGCTATATCATTTGGGTTTGCACCCATCATCTTTGCAAGCTTTAGGGCTGCAGAGGAGGATATGTCGCCTGCTGCGCCGGAAATATCAATCGTACGCTTGATCTCGATTTCGGGATATCCCGCATCAAGGCATGCCTTCTCAATCGATTCGCAGACGCTTGATACTATTTTAGAGAGAGTAGATTCCATACAACAACCGCTTGATATAATCCTTTTAATACTTCTATTCAATAACTTAATATAGTTTAACGATGCGGTGGGGAATTATGCCAAAAATCACAAAGATTAACAATAAGCTATATTTGCCAATACCTGAGAGCGTTCAGAGCGCCATGGGAATTGCAGACGGGGATGACATGGAGTTCTTAAAGCACAAGGGCAAAAGCGTAATATTGGCAAAAAAGGACTATCTAGCGCAAATCTTAGAGGACGCAAACCTTGAAGGCAAAAATAATTCTAACTCTGCATCTGCGCAGTCTACAAGCGCTAATTTCAAATTAGACATTAGTGCTCCAAATCTTAGCGCAAGCGACATAGCCCTGCTCAAGAAATTAGACACTCTACGATACGTTGAGCGCACCCCGGAAAAGGTCAATGCTATTATAAGTTCTGATGAGCGTCAGATACTAAAGAGCCTAATAGAGCGCAAGATAGTTGTTCCTTTCAGCAAATCCCCCGGCGAGCCAAAGCACTATAGCATATCAAAGGAGGTCTATGATAACTTTTTATATCGCAATAAGGAAAAGATCGCTTCTCAAATAAAGCAAAGGCAAAAAGAGCCGCAGCCTGAGATTATAAAAGATAAGATAGCGCATGCGCCCATTGAAGATAAGAAAAAGTGGGATGATCTGCGTCCCGGGAACTATCTGAAGATGCTAGAGAGCACAGGATATCTTGTCATAAAAAATGAATCCGAGGCCGCGGAGGCTTCCGCAGAACTTGAGAGCAGCATACGGCAGGGACATGTGGTCGGCACAAGGGCATTTGATCGGAAGTTCTATATATGCCTTAAGAACTTCTTTAATAAGAATGCGGCAAAGATAACCCGCGCAATAGGCGATAAAAAGGTCAGTGCACAGGATCTGGCAAAGGACATAGAAATGGACATTGATGCCGTAAAGGTGCTACTGTATCTTCTTGCAGAAAGTGGCGAGACCATAGAGGTTAAAAAAGATATTTTCAAGCTTGCATAAATTGTAAAATAAGACCTAATTATTCATTGTCAAAGCGCTATTTGACCAATGCTTCAAATACTTCTGAAATTTATGCAAAGTATATGAAATGGTCTACGATTAGTATTGCAAGAGTTAGAACTACAACTGCCGCAAGTATTAATTTAGGCTCTATTTTTGGACCGTTTGTCTGGGCATCGTAAAAGCTTGTGATGCCTGCCTGGCTCTGTGGCGAATATAATGGCATGTAATCATTAATTTATTAGATTGTTAATACTTATATATCTTGCGTAATAAGTTCTTATGTGGTTAGTTGCAAAAGGATGATCAAAAAATACCAAAGCAAAAGAGCCGCGAGCCCATAGCCCTTGGAGGCCCGTTGTCGTTTTGGATAGGCATACTAATAATCGCAGCCGCAATACAGGAGGTCCTAATTCCGATATCGCAGCATTATATTGTCAATACCTCAATAGCCCTGCTAAACACCTTCGCCGGGTATTTGCTATACACGCCGGGAATACTGATATTGCCGATTATAGTCGGATTGTGGGTCGGTGATCTTGTTGGGTCAACAGAAGGCAGCTATAGCGACATATTATACCGATCAGTCATAAATGCGATTTATACCTCAATAGTATATGCCGTGTGCATATTTGTCATATACATCTCATCGCAGAGCCTCAATGCGGGCTCGTTTTCTTCTATAAATCTCATAACATTTCTGGACTATGTCCTAGCAGTGCCGATACTAATACAAATCGTTGTAGTGCCGTTATCTGCAATGCTCACAAGCGCGCGAAGATACTAAATGCGCGTGCAGCTTTTGCAGATTTAACAACGTGAGCGGGAAATCCCACACTCTTTAGAGGTGGGATGAAAGCGAAATGCAGAAAAGTGTATAAA
>JAJZLZ010000019.1:3144-12851 GCA_021850375.1 Microcaldota archaeon | reverse complement strand
TTTCTAGGCACCTATTTTGCAGAAACTGGTCGTATGCTGAAGGTCTGCCCGCCCGATTTTTATATCGTAGCAAAAAATAAAAAATGTTGCGTTTCGGAACTACTGATATGGATGGGCTATTTTGATAATCGCAATAATAATTGCCGTCCTATTTAATCTTGGAGTATTCAATTCGCCAAATATTACTACAACATGCCTTGCGCAGACCGGATTTTTGTGCACCTCACCTATAATAACAAGCACCGGGGCGGTCTATGCGCAGTTCTCCCAAAATACCGGCGCTCCGATTACAATAACAGGATTTGGCTGCTCAAATACTACTGCTGCGCCTCTTGGTTTTAATCAGACCTTGATTCAATTGCAGCCCGGACAGCAGATAAATGCAATGTTTCCATGTCCCGTATCATCAGGGAACATCGGCACACATTTCACCGGAACTCTGTGGATTTCATATTACACCCCTGCTGCATCAGGCCTAATCGAGCAGGTCGGCAGCATAGATGGCAGCGTATCAACATACCAATATCTATACGTTTTGAACCAATACAGCTCTACTGTCGCAGTCATCAACATGAAAACCAATCAAGTCGCAAACATAATAAATCTGCCTAATGGATATAACCCTTCTCAAATAATTTTTTCACCAGATGGGCAATACGCATATATTAGCGTTGGGAATGTAGTATATGGCAGTAATAGTATGATAGATGTGGTAAGCACAGATAATTTCCAAGTAGTAACTTCAATACCTCTGCCTAATCCTAATCCATCGGGCATAGCTTCAATAGCATTCTCACCTGACGGTCAGTATATATATGCCATATCCTCTGATGGTATATTTGATTCTGGTTCAATATTATACAAAATAAATGCCAAAACATATAGTATAATAAATTCTATAACTATTGGTTTTGCTCCTGATTATATGGAATTTTCGCCTAATGGCGAATATCTATATATTTCAGAGTTTTGCACACTATATGGTTTGGGTTATGGTTGCCCTATTGGTAATCCAAGTGCGGTTCAAATAATAAATGTTAATCAGTTCTCACTAGAAAATACGATTACCTTAAATCCTACTGATGCTACAATTAATTTCGGACAAAACAATAATAATCTTTATACTGTTAATCAAGGTACTGATACAATATCAGTTATAGATACACAGAGTTTTCAGGTATTAAATACAATAAATGTTGGGCCGAAGCCTTTAAATATAACCTTTTCACCAAACGGGCAATACGCATATGTTATAAATTCATGTACAAATTGCGGTGTCTCTACAAGCAGTTCAGTTTCAGTTATAAATCTGAATAATTTTCAGGTTACAAAAACAATTTATACTGGATTGACAAATGGTGCAGCTTCTATGTCCTTTGTAATATCTCCAAACGGGCAATATGCCTATATACCAAATCTTTATTGGAATACAGTTTCAGTTGTGGATATGGCTACCTCAAATGTTGTAAATGCAATAAATGTCGGCAGTGGTCCTGATTATGTGGTATTTAGCCCCAACGGCAAATATGCGTATGTAACCGATAACTACGGCGCTGATGTCTCTGTAATAGATACTGCAACCGATATGATGGTTGCGCGCATAAACACTGAGTATGGAGATCCCAGTGTAGAGGCAATAGCGCCTGAATAACAGGCTTTGCATTATTTTTACATAAAGCTGGCGAGGCTAAACTGCTTTGAGCCGTCCTGCTCGGATTGTGCGCTGAATATATTGTCTATCTCCTCTTTTATGAGTATGATCCTCTGCTTTATGTAGGGCTCGATGTCATATCTGTTTGCAAGGTTTGTTGCGGTCGTCAAATATTTCTCTATGCTGCTCTTAGATATGGTTAAAACTATCTTCCCTGAGCATCGTGTGCATTTTCCGACAAGCGGTACGCGCCTGTATTTTGCATTGCAGGCAACGCACCTAAACATCTGCTTTGAGAACGAATGCATATTGCCTATTAAATCTGGTATAAAGTGGCTGAGTATCAGGCGCTTTGCAGAGTCCGCTTTGTCTACGCAATCTATTGTGTCTATTAGTTTGAACTGCGCCTCTATCTTCTCGCTCATCGTCTTGAATTGCGTATATGCGCTGCGTTTTGGCGCATAGCGTATTGCATCAATTCCGCTTAAATGTGTGAATTCGAGCGCGTCATACTCATTTCCTGTTTTTAGGCGAGACTTTACGGTTTCGACCTTGACATCGCTTGGGTACTTCTTCTCTTCGCATGCCTTATAGAAATCGATGTCAAATCTACGTGTAACCTCCATTTCATGCGCCTCATCATCCACTTCTGAAGGATTTACGTTAAGCGTGAGTATGAGCGGCGCATCCATTGTGCCGCCTATTGTAACTGGCAGGTAGCTTTTTGAGAAATTGATAAGTGCGTCAAGCAGCATCATCGTTGTGTCCTCATCGCCGTCGCAGTTCCTGCGCCTTGCGGATATGACATACGGGTGTGCAAAGCCAACATATGCGTCTGTGAATCCAATTATTCTGCACAAAACTCCGGCAGATGTGTGAGGAGATAGGGTTATTACAAGATGGCCTATTAGATCATCAACGCTCTTTGCATTGTAGAAAGGCTCGGCCTTGTAGTAGCGGATTAGGAGCTCATCGATAAATTTCGTAACCTTTAGCATGTGTTCTGCGCCGTCTTTATTCAATATCACGTCCTGGTGGCGCATCTCAATTAGCTGGGTATCATCTTTCAGCTCATTTCCGTTGAAATCTTTTCTATATCCAAGCTCGCGAAGGCGTTCAACTCCAATGCCCATCTCTTTTGGGTAGAAGTGGGTTATCGGAACGTCGGTGGCATCAAATCTCGAGGTGCCGTCCTTGAATATGTGTATGTTCATAGCTGCCCTAATTATGCCCTTCTCAATGGGCTCTGCTGACTTATTTTCGTTCATTAATCCTTTGACTCCCTTCATTAGCTTTGGAAGAGGCATACCAACATTTCTAGCTGATGTCTCAAGAGCATTTACGATGTCAAATTTTCTAACATTGGACGGTTCGGAAATGCCTCCACAGAATTGGCATTTCTTAGGAGCGCACAATTTTCCGCAGTTTCTGCACATATATTCAAGAGATGCGAATGAATTGTGGTTGTTGCAGAAAGGAACGTATGTGATCTCCTTTCCAACTGAGCATCTATACCTTGCCATTTCCACGTCAATGCTATTGCCAAAGCTCTTCTTCTTTACAAGATATGCCTTTATCAAATTCCTCTCCTTTCCTCCGCTCTCGCCTATGGGAAAGAGAACGTTTGGCGATGGCTTCATCAGCCTCTCCTTGGCTTTTTCAGGCCTGCCTATCCTCGCCCCTATCCTTGTAGATCTGCGCATTATTTTAAAATTCGCGGACGCATTTATATTTTCAAGAACGCTCATTTCATTTGAGATGGTGATGTTCTTTTTTATATCGAGTATGCCCGCGTTTTCAAGCCCAAGGCAGGCGACTAATGCCTGAGCGCTTTCCTTTGATATGCTAACATTATCCTCATGTTCAAAGTGCGGCACGCACAGCTTCTCGAGAACCTTAACTATCTCTCTCTTGCTATCCTTTTGCAATACTATGCTCTCTATGCTAAATAGCGACTGGGTGGACGGCAATATATTTGACGCCCTTATAGAGTTGTATAAGAGTTTTAGCTCATCAAGCGATATGTCGTTGAATTCGTATATGTAGCTTGGGTGCATAGGCACATTGAGGCGCTTTGATAGTTCATATGCCTCAATAAATGAAGGAGATGGCATAGACCCTTCGTATCCTGCGCCAATTAGGTGCTCATACCAATACTCCTCGCAATAGCTTGGCGGCGCCAACTGGTTGTTCGCCTTTTTGAAATCACCATATGTTGCAAGAATATCACCTACTGATATTATCCTTACAACCTCATCTTTTATATTAAGCGCAACCTCTGCGCTATTTACCCTAATCGCTTCTCCGCTCTTAAGTTTTACAAACGGCCCCTCTATGCTGTCTACTGGTGTAGCTATGCAGCCCTTGCCTGGTTTCTCAACGCGCAGCTGCGTGCCTATCGCGATAAATCCACCAAGCAGTATCATTGTTGCCGGGCTAAACCCTTTGGATGCAATGCCTGTGAAGCGTGATCTGCCGTAGCGCAATCTAAAGCTTCCCGCTTTATCAGGATATGCAAGTATTGGCCTTCCCGCAACAAGGTCCTTTAGAAATGTGGTGCTGCTCTTGTCCTTTGACTCTTCGTTAGCCGCCTGTTTTTCCACTTTTATGACGCTGTTTAGCCAGCTCCAATCTAGACCTGCGTTTTTAGTGTGCTTCATCACGCTTTTTGCTTTTTGCGCTATGCCTTCACATACAACAAGCCCTATGCCTCCTCTAACTTTGTTGTTTATCATCTCCTCCTTTCCATCCCTGTCAAGCCTTTTTATGTTGCGATGTATCGCAACCTCTATTTTCTCCGTAGGCAGGCCGTCTATGCACACCTCGCATTTTTCAAGTATTGTGCGCATGTCCTGCTCGCTTGGATAGTATTGAAGGCGGGCTATTCGGGAATGGTATATCTGTATCTCCTCTATTGTCCTCTCTATTTCTGTTTGCTGCGCCTTGTATGGACTTACATTTAATAGCTTTCTTGCAAAGTCGGCCATTGCAACAGAGAGCGCCGCTCCTGTGCCGCCTGCGCCTCTTATGGGGCCGGCATACACTATCGCAGCGTAGTCTGAACCGTCGGGATTCTTGTGCAGCTCTACTTTTTGTATTCCTTCTGTTGAAGCCACTACTATCCCCTCAGTTAATACCGCAAGCCCCACCCTTGTTGCGATTGTCAAGCGCTCCTCTAGAGTCTTTGATTTAAACATTTCCGATGAGCATACATCCTTTACTATCTCAAAGGCAAGCTCCTGCCTAGTTCTGCCCTCCTCCTTTGCCTTTATCATTGGCGCAAGGCCCTTTATGCCTATTATGCCCTCAACGCGCGCTGCGATGTCTGGCGCAGGGGTTATCTCCACAAATCTCTGCGGGTCGAATCCCTTTGCGCGTGCGGATGACGCTACCTCGAATGCCGCGTCAAAACCCTTTTTTAAATCAGAGAAATATTCGTTTATGTCCGTTTAATCACTTATTGAAGTTTATTGTTGAGAAGCGCTGTTCTTTCGTCTCATACACCTGTATTATTCCGGGCGTTGGTATGTGTCCTTGTATTATCTGATACTCCGTTCTATCCTGCCATGTGCCGCTATTTATTATGTCTACGCCGTGGTAGCTAGTCATGCCGTTTTTATGTATGTGCCCCATGTGCAAAATATTCGGCACCCTATCTATAACAAGATTGTCTGTTTTGCTTGGAACTATTATGTTTCCACCATATATTGGAGATAGGTGCCTTCGCTTTAATATCTCAAGCATTGCAAGCTCCGGCTTTGCATAGCTCATGCCGGGTATTGCGCTTATGACCGAATCCAGCGAGGTTCCATGGTATACTAGCACCTCTGTATTGTGCAGCGTAAGGAAGCTCGGGTTTGGGATCATATGCATGTTGTTTTGCTTAAACTCCTTAAGCAGGCTCTCTGTCAGCGCCGGCTGTGGCTCTGCGCGCTGCACAGCATCGTGGTTACCTGGGATTATGAATGTCTCTATATAGTCCGGCACGTCTTTTATGATGTCAGTGAAGACTCTATACTGCTCATATATGTCGAGTATTGCAAGGTCCCTATCCTGATTTGGATATATCCCTATTCCGTCAACAACGTCTCCCCCGATTATTAAGTATTTGACCTTGCCCGCGAGCTCTTTTTTCGTTCCATACTCTCCGTTTAGCCATTTGATGAAGTTTGTAAAGTTTTTTTCCATAAAAAGCTTACTGCCTATATGCAGATCTGATATAAATGCAATGGATACATCCTCGTCGCTCTTATTTTTCATCTTTATAGGAACATCCGGCCAGAGTATCTCTTTTGCTATTACAAACGGCCCTGATATCTTGCCGGTTATGGCTATAACCTCGTCATTTACAAGAGTGCGCGACTTTTCATAGAGCTCTTTTGCGGCAAGCGAGGTTCCATTCATGAACATGACCTTCGCTTCGTCAGTCTCATCGTCTATTTTCATTAATATGTTCCCCTTTTTTGTGACGCTCATTCCAAGTATCATGCCAATTATCGTGACCTCGCGCCCGTCAGTGAAGTTCTTAAGAGTGTCTATATTCTGCGGCGCCCCAGAGCTCATGCCCACGCGCCTGCTCTCTATCATCTCCCGTATGCGCGCAATCCTATCCCTAAAATAAGTTACAAAGGAGGCGACATTCCCCTCCGCGCGCTCGACGTTGCCCGGATTGATCTTAAATGAGGCATGCACGTCCTTTGCAAGCGGCTTAAAGTCGCTGCTCTGCCTTACCTCTATTGGAATTGGCGCTTTGCCTTCAACAATCGAGTCTATTATGCCTATTAGCGTACTTTTATCCAAAACGCTAACGCCGTTAGAATTAGTATACTTCTCGATGACCCTTGCATATATCGCATCCAGATTTGACTGAGGAATATCCACTTCGGATAAGTCGGATGAGATTAAAATACCCGAGCCGGATAGGCGTTCTATGAGCCTGCCCAAAGTTTCAATGTCTGGCATGCAAACAGCGTTTAGTTCCCTACTTTAATTGACTCAAGCATGCTAAGTATGTTCCACACGGCAGAACGCGCCTGGGGCGGAAGGTTTATGTCGTTGCTTATCGCGTCTATCGAATATATGGCTGAGGATATCCTGACTATTGTTTCGTTGTTTTTAGCATCTAAATGGCCTTTGGCGTCGTTTATCGCGCTCCTAACGTTCTTTGGAACGCTGGTGTCGTTTATTAGCATCTCCATGCGCTTTGAAATATCCTCGATTTTTTTTGCTATATCCTCTCCATTATCCATAAAAACACCTTTAGAAATAAGACATAGCTAATACTCAAAGAACCTATTTATTTCTATCGCAGCAGGTCGAATTTGAAAGACGCATTCAATGCGGTAAATATGATAGCATGCAATTAAGCGCGTGTGCAAATTAATGGCTTAATAGAGTGGGGCAGTAAATTAAACGCAATATGCTAGCGGGCGCATGCAAATGTAGTGCTTAGCGCTCACTTGAATTCCAGGGTGCGGACCTCTATTCTGTTTATTGGCGTTATATGCTTTAGCTTGGCCGCAAGCTGAGCCTGGAAGCTGCCGTCTATTATTGTGCTTATTATGTCCTTTTCGTCCTTCTCTTTGACATAGCTTAGAACTTCTGTCTCCATCTCCTTTCTTATGCCGCGTATCCTGCTGTGTGTAACCCTGCTGCGCGTTATCACCAAAAGCTTCATATTCATATTCCTTCCGTCTTTTGATGTGACCGGGGTTACAAGCGAAGCGACGCTTCTGTATCTTCTAACTAGCGAGCGGATATAGCTATATAGCTGGCGTATTTCCATGAGCTTTGTGTGCGCGACAGAGCCGTTTACGTCAGTTACCTTTAGAACGGCGTTTGTGTATGCGTGCGAAGGGTTGTGTGTTATGACATCAAGCCCAACTACGATGTTTCTGCCTATTGCGGCCTCTTCATCGTTAGCCGGGAACTCTCCTATCACCGATTCTCCCACTGACTTTGGTGCATATGCTGTAAACCACTTCTTCATCTTCCAGGAATCCGTCTTTTTTTGCACTGCCATATTATGCACCGCTCTTTATTATAAGCTCCGCCTGCTTTGGATCATATCTCCATCCATCTGGCAGCTCCCCTTTTCTAATGTAATATTTTGTAAGCCTCCATATCTTGGCCTCAACGCGCTTCATCCTCAGCGTGTTGCTGTTATCGTGCTTATTTGTAGCTATGTGGTTGTTTATGTTGACTGCCTTCTTCATGAGGCTCAAAAGATCTGATGGTATTGCTGTGTATAGCTTGTTCTCCTTTAGGAATGCGACAAGCGGCATTTTAAGCGCGTTTCTCAAGTATTTTACGTTGTGTTCGTCCTTTAGTTTTTGCCCGATCATTGCAGGGGGTACACCCTTTTTCGCATACTCCTTGATTATTTTCTCTATCTCCTTCTGCTCCAGCTCTGGCGCTACTATAGCCTCCTCAACTGGCTTTTTCGATTTCGACTTTCCGTGCTTTTTTGAATGCATCCTTGCCATTAAATACACTAGATTATATTTTTACGCTCACCGAATACTCCCCAATGGATACTGAAACGAGCTTTGCCTTACATATGCCGGCAATCTCTCCCTTTGAGTATTCTACAGCGCTATAATATGTTTCAGGAACATTTATATTTATTGATGTTACCTCCTTGTTGAGCGCTACCCTATTAGAAGCCTTGGCTTTTCTCACTTCTCCTATTATATTGTTTAAAACTATGCCAGCCTCTACGTAATTGTGCTCTATAATCGCGCTTTTGAAGACAAGCCCATTTATAACGTATGCCGCGCTGTTAGGCACCTCTTTGTAGGATGGGAATTGCATACGTACTATGCTAGATCTGCTAAAAAAGCAATTGATCTCCTCTGCGACGTGCGGAATTATTGGGGTTAACATTCTTAGCACGCAGTCCAAAACATAATGTAGAACAAATATCGCCGCGCCCCTGCTCTTTGCGCTAGCGCTTTGTGTTGAGTAAATCCTATGCTTTACATTCTCTATGTAATAATCGCAGAACTCGTGCCAATAGAAGTTAGTTAAAGTATTTGCGGCTTCGTAGAAGCTGTGCGATGCATATGCGTCGTCTACCTTCTTTACGACGTCATTTAGCCTGTTTAAGATCCACATGTCAAATATGTTGTAGTCTAATGTTGGCTCGTGCTTTGGCTCTTTTATCTCTCCTAAGGCCGTTTTTACGAACAGCGCGGAATTGAAGAGTTTGTTTATAAAACTCTTTGCAAAATCAACATCTTTATAGCTAAAAGGCCTGTCTTTGCCGATTGCTCCGCTCAGTGCTGCCCATAGCCTTATAGTATCTGCATCGTATTTTTTTAGCAATTCATCTGGCGATATTCCATTGCCTTTGCTCTTATGCATTCTCTTGCCATCTGGCGCAAGTATCAGCCCATTTATCAAAATTTCCTCAAAAGGCTTCTGGCCGGTTAATGCCCAGCATCTAAATATCGTATAAAAATCCCATGTGCGTATAATCTCGACCGCATTGGATCTGAGCGCAGAGGGATATGCCTTATCAAATAACTCTTTATTGTCAGGCCAGCCCGATATTATGAGCGGTGTGATCGAAGAGTCTATCCATACGTCGCATGTCGCGCTCTCTCCTAACATATCTTTGCCGCATTTTTTACATGAAATTTTTCTTTTGTCCACTGCCGGATCTATCGGGAGCTCCTCTTTCTTTGGCGCTTCTATCTCGCCGCACTTCTCGCAGTACCAAAATGGTATGGGCGTACCAAAGGTCCTATTTCTTGATATAACCCAGTCCCAGTCTATGAAATCCGCCCAGTCCTCAAGGTACGTCTTAGTGAATTCAGGGGTCCATTTCATCTCATTTGCAATTTGTACTATTTTGTCTTTGTGCTCTTTTACCTTTATGAACCACTGGTTTGAATATATAAATTCTATCGGTGTGCCGCATCTGTCATGGGTCTTTACTACGTGGTTTATATCCTCTATTTTAGCTATGAACGAAGCGAGTTTCTCGATCATATTTGATCTGGCCTCCTTTATGCTCTGCCCGCCAGAAATTTCCGAGTTCTTTATCTTTCCG
>JAJZLZ010000019.1:0-3134 GCA_021850375.1 Microcaldota archaeon | reverse complement strand
CTTGTGCCTGTAGAACATTTCCATGTCAAGCTTGTCCCCAAATGTGCATACCATTTCCGCGCCGCTGCCAAAGTCTTTGTCGACCTTTTCATCGGCAATCACTTCAACGTGCCTATCAAATATTGGCACGACTGCTTTTTTTCCGATAAGCCCTACAAAGCGCTCATCTGCAGGATTGACTGCTATTGCAACGCATGCGTGCAGCATCTCAGGCCTTGTTGTTGCTATCTGCAGCTCTTTTTTTGTATTGACAATCTTGAAATTCAAGTGAACCAGTTTTGTAGACTCCGCCACTTCTTCGGTCTCTGCGTGCGCTATTGCGGATCTGCATTTAACGCACCACTCTACCGGGTGACGCCCACGATATATCATGCCCTTCTCGAGCATCAGTATCAATGAAAGCTGCACCTTTGCCTTGTAGCTATTTGACATTGTCACATATTCTAGTGCGCCATCAGATGAGAATCCCAGGCGCTTCATTTGCGCCCTCATTGCAAGCATATTTGTATTTGCGACTTCTATGCATTTCTCATAGAAATCTTTTCTTGCAAGCCCCACTCCAAATTGCTTTTCGACCACTTTTTCCGTTGGGAATCCTTGTGTATCCCATCCCTGCGGGTATAATACGTTAAAACCCTTCATTCGCATGTATCTTGCCGTAAAGTCTATGAGCGAGTAATTAAACACGTGCCCCATATGCAATGTTCCGGATGTGAATGGCGGAGGCGTGTCTATAACATAGAGTGGTTTATTGCTCTTTGGGTCATAGGAATTAGAATGGTTATTTTCCCAAAATGTCTGCCATTTCCCTTCAGTCTCTATGTTATATTGCGCCAAAATTAAAACCCCAAAACTGTGCCGTATAAATAAAAATTATAGGAGGCCGCCTGTGCGGCCTAAAAATTTATTAAATTACTTCTCCCATTGCAAAACGTGCCTTTACCTCGGTTATGCGAACCTTTATCTTATCGCCCTGCTTTGCGCCCTTTATAAAGATGACAAAGCCATCCTTTTTGGCGATTCCATCACCCTTTGCTGCAACGGCTTCAACTTCAACCTCCACCTCGTCGCCAACCTTAACTGGCTTTGGCAGGAAGTAGTTGGGATTCATGCCTCCCCTTCTGAAACCATCACGCCCTTCAGAGCGTCCATTTCCGTGTCTTTCATCTCCTTCTTCGTCGTTCATTCAATCTGTTGCTCATACGTAGAATTAGCGCTTTACGCCTTACTCCGTATACAATACAATTTGTTTTAACAAGCTTAAAAACCTTTCTATAGTACAGTATCCTGCCTAATTAAATGATATTGAATAATAGCATATGCCATAAAAACACAGTTTGCAATATTGCGCAGTAGGGATTTTATATTATGTGCGTTGAAAATAGAGTTATGGAAATTAAGCTATCCGAAAATGTTCTAATTGACGCGCAGCTAATAATGACCGGAAGAGGATGCGTCATAGGCCAGAGCGGGTCAGGGAAGTCATTTTTAATGAGCCTAATTGCAGAGAAGTTAATTGCGGCGGGGCTGCCTTTTTGCATACTCGATACTGAAGGGGAGTATTTATCATTCAAGGACAAATTTAAAAATATAATAATTATCGGCGGATCAAGATCAGATGTTGGGTTTGATGTCAATTTCAAGGATCTCTTTTTAAACAGCATAAAAAGCTCAGTTCCTATAATATTGGACGTTTCAGACTCTATTGACAAGTCTGCAGATGCATATAGTGCATTAGAGGCATTATATAAAGTCGAAGAGCAGCACAGGCGCCCGTATCTTGTAATGATTGAGGAGGCGGACAAGTTCGCGCCGCAAATAGTGCACCAGAAGATAAATATCATAGAGGAGATTGGCGTGAGGGGCAGGAAGAGAGGCATAGGGCTGCTTGTAGCGACCCAGCGCCCTAGCAACATAAGCAAAAATGTTCTATCTCAATGCTCTTATGGCTTCATAGGCAAGCTCACAATAGACAACGATCTAAATGCGATAAGCCAGCTATTTAGCACAAGAAGCGCACTCGATGAGATAGTGAACCTATCAACTGGAGAATTCAAGCCGTTTGGGATTGAGCAAAAAGACAAATTCAAGGTTGCGGCAAGCCAGATAAGCCGCGTCGGTTCAACTCCTATTGTTGAGTTTTTGCAGAAAGGCGACACCAACATGGGCGCGTTTATAGCAAGACTTAAGGGCAGCCTAACAGATAACACAAGGCAGAGCGGTTTAATTAAACCCAAAGCAGAAAGCGCGAGCATATCTGCCATGCGATTTAACATTGCAGAGGAGTATGCCCATGATTATGCCAAAAAGGTTTCTCATAAATTATTTGTGTTGTTTGGTGGCGCGACAGAAAAAATAGACAAGATAGAGCGCGTTTATATAAATTCTGCACTGTGCACCATAAGGCTGCCTTTGGGCCGCAAGAACGAATTCAACGAGCAAAAAATACTACTTTGCGCAGGGCATAATATAGTAAAAATAAATAATCATATAGAGATGCACCATTTGAAAATTTCAGAGGCAAAACTAAATGGCAAGGACCTAACAGTCCTTCGCCTTATAGCAGATGCTGGGAAGATAAAGGCGGAAGAGATAGAAAGCGAAATTAGCGCTAAAACAAAAAATGAAAGTCTAAAGCGGCTATTAGCCGCCGGCCTAATAGAAGCAAAAGGTGATAGGATTCAAATGGTGCGGCTCGATAAATTCTTTATAAATTCGATGCCACAAATTGATAAGCTAAAAGATAAAAATATTACCACAATTGGGGAGGGGCTTGAAAAAAAAGAAGCCGAAAAAGTTATACAGTTTATATATCCTAATGCGCAGCTATACGAATTCTTTGAATGCAAAATTCCTGCATATACAATAACGCTCAGGAATAAGAACAAGGTGAGGGAATTTCAAATAGATGGGATCTTCGGGCGTGAAATACTGCATTTTGATTAGCTTTAACAACGTGAGAGGGAAATCCCACACTCTTTAGAGATGGGATGAAAGCGAAACGCAAAAAAAGTATATAAATATAAATAATGGTATAAATATATGGAACTGAAAAGAGCATATAAATTCAGGTTGTATCCGACAATGACACAGGAAAAAGAACTCGATACTCACAGGTGGCGTTCAAAGAATCT